>DATCIH010000106.1:0-2804 GCA_036507955.1 Clostridiaceae bacterium
AACAATAGAAATGTTTTTCAGGGAATGAAGGATGCCTTCGACGATAATGTTGTAACCTTAAAAATGGAATAATAGTATAAGGCCACTATACTTTATTTAGAGGCCTTATTTATCGACCCTATATCTGAACTGTAACTCTTCTATGAATCCAGGACTTTATAGACCTTGCTATTTTACACTATCTACAGTTACAGTTATGGATTTTTATAGAGGCCTATTAATGAGTTTAGGTGAAATCCCTGCAAGTAGGAAAATAACTATGTTCCATCAAATACAACACTCAATAATTTCTTTATACAATGATCAAAGAATAACTCCAGTAATAATGCTTGATGAGGTACATATGCTATCAAATAGTATACTTGAGGATTTACGGCTCCTCTTCAGCTTTAACATGGACTCAGAAAACCCATTTATACTTATACTATCAGGCCAACCCCCACTTAGAAATAAGCTTCAACTTGCAGTTAATGCACCGCTTAAGCAACGTATTTCTATTAAGTACAACATGCAGGGACTTAGAAAAGAAGAGCTTACTGAATATCTATCAAGTAGACTTAAAGCAGCCGGAGTAACACATGGAATATTCACTCCAACTGCGATTGATGCAATTTATTCAGCTTCAAGAGGCATTCCTCGATTAGTAAACAACCTTGCAACAGCAAGCCTCATGTATGCTTGTGCTTCAAAAATGGCAGAAATTAATGAAGAAACAGTGTACCAAGGACAGAAAGACTTTGAAATATAGGTGGGGAGTATATGAGTAAAAATAAGGTACGAAAAAGTGGTGGAAAACTTACGAAAGCTACGAAAGAGATACAAAGGCTTAAGATAAAGCTTAATGAACTTGAAATGGATATAAAGCGAGTAAGACTCGAATTTTCATGGTATGAAAATAATAATAATTATGATCATTGCATTATGAATGAGAAAATAGATCCCAAATCTGAAAATAATATTCCGTTCTAAGAGGAGAAAATATGGAATTAATAAAAAATCCAACAACAGTAAAGCTGCTGTCGCAGCAAATAATAAAGGCATGTGATCTGTACCTATGTTCAAAACTTCCAGAGGATAAACTCAGAGAATTGATATGGTATTATGGGAAATATCATGGAGATAAACTTTTTAGAGAACAGAAACTTAATTCAACATTGTTAAATCGTATCGGAAAAAGAAGAGCAACTCTTGTTGAAAGAATTCTCTGCGGATTTCAGATCTCAATGCTATAATTTAGGCATCACACTCTTACGAGTTGTGATGCTTTTATGTATCTAAATAATTGGAAATTCACCAGGTTTAATACTATAACCTTTTAGTATTCCTACTATAATTTGAAGATTTGCAACAATATGTTTGCTAAAATTTAATATAGAACTATACTTTTAGCATGTTTTAGCCTTGAATAATTCGAAAAATATGGATGGTTTAATTTGCAAATTGACAATATTGAAATCACTTTAATTCTAATCGGCCTAAAACCAAAAATACATAATGAGTTCAACTCAATTGACATTGTGTTGAACTCATTATGTATTAAAATAGTTATTTTGTGACTATATATTACCAAATAAATGATATAATCTTACCATTACTAATTCGGATTTCTATTCAAATGTGCATTAGAAGGGGAAGAAATTTATGAACAATTTTATGATTGGAATGTACGGAAAATATGATTATAAAAAATTTGATAGAGATTTTAGAAAAGGCTTTTATGGCGTAGAAGCATGTTTATTTGAAGATGAAAGTGACATAGAAAATTTATCTAATGAAGCTGAAACAAAAGGGTTTAAATTCGGTATACATTTTCCATTGAGAGCTGGAATCTCAAAGTTAAGAGACCCTCAGTTTTTATCATTAAATGAGAATATAAAAATTGATGCATATAAACATATTGAAGAAGAATTAAAATATATTAAGTTTAAGCAGGTTCGGGCACAGCCGACATACGTGTGAAAATAAGCCACATGCTGGATATTGACTCCAACATGTGGCTATATATTGTTTTATAGGTATTTCGTCAAGTCTATTTATGTTTGAACAATTCATATATCTTTTTTATTACCCCAGCGAAACTTATTCTGATAGTGTCATTAGGGTATACTTGATGAAATATATAGTTAAATTTCAAGCAAACCATTTAAAATTAGCATAATGGATATAGTTTCCATGAAATGACTCAATTTTACACGTATGTCGGCTGCACCCCATCTAATGCTGGATCATCTTGAATATATTTCTTAATCGTATCTTCTGTAATATCTCCTACTGTTGATACATAATGCCCTCTTGCCCAAAATGCTCTATTCCATTTGATGCCTTGTGTGGGGTGTTTATCAATTATCATCAATGCACTTTTTCCTTTCAAATAGCCAACAAATTCCGACACACTTATTTTTGGTGGTATACTAACACAAATATGTACATGATCTATACATACAGCGCCTTCAATCAGAGAGCTTCTGCAAATTAATATTGTCCCTGTAATTTTCAGTCATGTAATTAATAACCTTATCAACTTTTCTCATGTTTGAATAATTATATTTGTTGCCTTCTTTATATTGAAAAAGTAGTGTAAGTATTTCTATTAATATTGACCTTTCTTTAATCCTAGTTCTACCTTTTGCAGACAAAGCTGATTTTGACAAACGTGAAAATAAATCAATCAGTTTTGAGAAAAGATATTCATCATTAATCTTCTGAGTAAATGAGAATGGTAGATCATTATCAATAAACTTCCATTCATTATCTATATAAACAGGGCAGGTATAAATGAAATCTACCCCAAAACTTTTCATTAA
>DATCIH010000107.1:0-2100 GCA_036507955.1 Clostridiaceae bacterium
TATTCAATATGCCATAAACTACCCTAAAAGAAAGAATACTGTTATTGACAAATTAGATTTTTATAATGTGGCTTGTTTAACATTTGAAAAACCGGATATGGATACTTTCAAATGTCTTAAATTGGCATATAAAGCAGGTAAGATGGGTGGAAATATGCCTGCTATCATGAATGCTGCTAATGAAGTAGCAGTGGAACTATTTTTAGATATGAAAATTAAATATCTTATTATACAAGATATTATAGAAAATTGCATGAATAGATTTGAACACAATATTAATCCAAATCTAGAAGAAATTTTAGAAATTGACCTAAAGGTAAGAGAATATGTAAGAAATAATTATGATGAAGAATAGGAAGGAGAATTGTTATGAGTAGTATTATAGCAAATATACCATATTTTATTATGGCTATATTAGCATTTAGTCTTTTGATTATAATACATGAATTAGGCCATTTTACGCTATGCAAGCTAAATGGAGTAAAAGTAAGTGAATTTTCACTCGGAATGGGTCCAAAACTTTTTGGAATTAAAGGAAAAGAAACAGAGTATTTAATTAAAGCATTTCCTATTGGTGGGTATGTTAAAATGGAAGGTGAAGAGGGAGGAAGTACCGATCCGAGATCCTTCACTAATAAAACACCACTTCAGAAACTAAGCATAGTTTCTGCTGGTGCAATTATGAATTTAATATTAGCAGTGGTTTTATTTATTTTTGTAGGTGCTGCAAAAGGATATCTATTACCAATAATTGGGGAAGTAAGTGCTAATAGCCCCGCAATGAAGGCTGGAATACAAGCTGGAGATGAAATTACAAAGGTTAACAAGGTTACTATAGATAGATATGATCAATTTTTAAATGAAATTTATACTTCAAAAGGGGAAAGTATGAATATCGAAATACTTAGAGATTCAAAAGTTAAAAAAATTTCCCTAAAGCCAGTCAAAAACCCTAAAGAAAATACATATATGATTGGAATACGTATTTCTGGTGTAGAAAAAAAGTTGAACTTTGGAGAGGCTGTAAATTATGGATTTGACCAAACTATTAGTACT
Organism: Clostridiaceae bacterium; assembly: GCA_036507955.1. Taxonomy (GTDB): domain Bacteria; phylum Bacillota; class Clostridia; order Clostridiales; family Clostridiaceae; genus DATCIH01. The sequence continues at coordinate 1,057 of DATCIH010000107.1, forward strand.
GCAAAACAAACTTTTGCATTTTTCGGTAACTTATTCCATGGAAAAGTCTCTGCTAATGATGTGGGAGGACCAATAAGTATAATAAGAGTTTCAACAATGTCGGCACAAGCTGGATTTACAACGTTAATGTACTTTACTGCATTAATGAGTGTTCAACTGGGAATATTTAACATAATACCTTTTCCTGCGTTAGATGGCGGGTGGATATTTATGTTGTTATTTGAAATAATATCAGGTAAAAAATTAGATGATAATAAAGTAGGCGTTATAAATTATATTGGCTTTATGATTTTAATGGCATTAATGGTGTTAGTTGTTATTAAGGATATAGTTAGTCCGCTAAAATTCTAGGAGATGAATATTATGAGGGTGAGTAAAACAAAGAAGATTAAAATTGGGAATGTATATATAGGCGGAGATTCTAAGGTAGCAGTTCAGTCAATGACAAATACGGATACAAGAGATATAGAAGCTACGATAAGGCAAATTCTTAAGTTAGAAGAGGCAGGATGCGATATTGTACGCTGTGCTGTGCCAGATATGGTGGCAGCTAACGCTATTAAGAATATAATGGAAGGAATTCACATACCTTTAGTTGCAGATATACATTTTGACTATAGATTGGCTTTAAAATCTATTGAGAATGGAATATCTAAATTAAGAATCAATCCAGGCAATATTGGAAGTATTGATAAAATAAAATTGGTTGCAGATGCAGCTAAAGAGAAGGGTATTCCCATTAGAATTGGTGTGAATTCGGGATCACTAGAAAAAGATATTCTTCAAAAGTATGGTAATGTATGTGCTCAGGCTTTAGTTGAAAGTGCGTTAAGGCATGTTAAGATACTTGAAAATTTAAATTTTTATGATATAGTTATCTCTATAAAATCCTCTGATGTTGCCACGATGATTCAAAGTTATAAACTATTATCAGGTAAAGTGGACTATCCACTTCACCTGGGCGTTACTGAAGCTGGAACTACTTGGCGAGGAACAATAAAATCGAGCATAGGCATTGGAGCACTTTTAGCTGAGGGTATTGGG
>DATCIH010000108.1:0-2112 GCA_036507955.1 Clostridiaceae bacterium
TATTCAATATGCCATAAACTACCCTAAAAGAAAGAATACTGTTATTGACAAATTAGATTTTTATAATGTGGCTTGTTTAACATTTGAAAAACCGGATATGGATACTTTCAAATGTCTTAAATTGGCATATAAAGCAGGTAAAATGGATGGAAATATGCCTGCTATCATGAATGCTGCTAATGAAGTAGCAGTTGAACTATTTTTAGCTAAGAAAATTAAATATCTTATCATACAAGATATTATAGAAAATTGCATGAATAAATTTGAGCACAATATTAATCCAAATCTAGAAGAAATTTTAGAAATTGATTTAAAGGTAAGAGAATATGTAAGAAATAATTATGGTGGAGTATAGGGAGGAGAATTGTTATGGGTAGTTTTTTTACAAGTATTATAGTAAACATACCATATATTATTATGGCTCTATTAGCATTTAGTCTTTTGGTTATAATACATGAACTAGGTCATTTTATGCTATGCAAACTGAATGGAGTAAAGGTAAGTGAATTTTCACTCGGAATGGGGCCAAAACTTTTTGGAATTAAAGGAAAAGAAACAGAGTACTTAATTAAAGCATTTCCTGTTGGCGGGTATGTTAAAATGGAAGGGGAAGAGGGAAACAGTGATGACCCGAGATCTTTCACTAATAAAACACCACTTCAAAAACTAAGCATAGTTTCTGCTGGTGCAATTATGAATTTAATATTAGCGGTGGTTTTATTTATTTTTGTAGGTGCTGCAAAAGGATATCTATTACCAATAATTGGGGAAGTAAGCGCTAATAGCCCTGCAATGAAGGCTGGAATACAAGCTGGAGACGAAATTACAAAGGTTAACAAGGTTACTATAGATAGATGGGATCAATTTTTAAATGAGATTTATACTTCTAAAGGGGAAAGTATGAATATTGAAATACTTAGAGATTCAAAAGTTAAAGAGATTTCTCTAAGGCCAGTTAAAAACCCTAAAGAAAATACATACATGATAGGGATACGTGTATCTGGTGTGGAAAAAAAGTTGAACTTTGGAGAGGCTGTAAATTATGGATTTCAGCAAACTATTAGTACAGCTAAACAAACTTTTGGATTTTTCGGGAATTTATTTCATGGGAAAGTTTCTGCTAATGATGTGGGAGGACCAATAAGCATAATAAGAATTTCAACAATGTCAGCACAAGCTGGAATTACGACTTTAATGTACTTTACTGCATTGATGAGTGTACAACTAGGGATATTTAATATAATTCCCTTCCCAGCTTTAGATGGCGGGTGGATATTTATGTTGTTATTTGAAATCATATCAGGCAAGAAATTAGATGATAATAAGGTTGGTGTTATAAATTATATTGGCTTTATGATTTTGATGGCATTAATGGTGCTAGTAGTTATTAAGGATATAGTTAGTCCGCTAAAATTCTAGGAGATGAATATTATGAGGGTGAGTAAAACAAAGAAGATTAAAATTGGGAATGTATATATAGGCGGACATTCTAAGGTAGCAGTTCAGTCAATGACAAATACGGATACAAGAGATATAGAAGCTACAATAAGGCAAATTCTTAAGTTAGAAGAGGCAGGATGCGACATTGTACGCTGTGCTGTGCCAGATATGGTGGCAGCTAATGCTATTAAGAATATAATGGAAGGAATTCACATACCTTTAGTTGCAGATATACATTTTGACTATAGATTGGCTTTAAAATCTATTGAGAATGGAATATCTAAATTAAGAATCAATCCAGGTAATATTGGAAGTATTGATAAAATAAAATTGGTTGCAGATGCAGCTAAAGAGAAGGGTATTCCCATTAGAATTGGTGTAAATTCGGGATCACTAGAAAAAGATATTCTTCAAAAGTATGGTCATGTATGTGCTCAGGCTTTAGTTGAAAGTGCGTTAAGGCATGTTAAGATACTTGAAAATTTAAATTTTTATGATATAGTTATCTCTATAAAATCCTCTGATGTTGCAACGATGATTCAAAGTTATAAACTATTATCAGGTAAAGTGGACTATCCACTTCACCTGGGCGTTACTGAAGCTGGAACTACTTGGCGAGGAACAATAAAATCGAGCATAGGCATTGGAGCACTTTTAGCTGAGGGTATTGGG
>DATCIH010000109.1:0-8869 GCA_036507955.1 Clostridiaceae bacterium
CTTTCATAGTACAACTTTGCCATTTTCAAATTCCTCCTAAATATTTTATATATTGTTCAAAAAATAATAAAACAGACTCTCGCTTGGGGCGAAAATCTGTCGCGGTACCACCCAAATTAAACTCAAAATTTTAACGATATATCTCTATACCGGCACAGCTTACTCATATTTCAGCCTGCAACTCAAAGGTGATTTTCTTATATATAATCCTGTGGATTTTCATCAAAGCTCCACTCTCTTTAAAGTCTACATATAATACTTTTCCTTTTCCTAATCTTTATTATATAAAATTATAAAAAAACAGACTCTCGCTTGGGGCGAAAGTCTGACGCGTACCACCCAATTTATAACTCAAAACATAACGGCCTCGGCCGGCACAGCTTACTATTAATTTCAGCCTGCAACTTAAGGATGATTTTCACAGATTTAGCTTATGGCATTTCAGCTACTACCACTCTCTTAAAGCATATATCAGCTACTCTTTCCTATCAAAGTTTTTATAACTTTATTTTTAAATAATATACCATTTAATTGTATCGTTGTCAACAAATATATGGTAAAATATATCTATGTATATGCCATATATTTGCTCATATTTACATATTTCGTCCTTATATCAGCATAATATGAGATTTTTATTTATACTTTTTATTATACAAAAAAAATATATTGGGGTGTTGGAAGTATGTATATAGATGATCTAGCAGAATTAAATGACATACTAGAAAATGGTTATATTGTTACAGTTTTTCAACCTATTGTTTCCCTTGGAGATGGAACAATAATTGGATATGAAGCTTTAAGTCGTGGGCCTGAAAATTCAAGGTTTCATTTTCCTGATATGCTTTTTGCTGCTGCTGAGAAATATAATTTGATATGGGAGCTGGAAGCTCTTTGTAGAAAAAAGGCTATGGAAAAATCATATTTTATAGGTAGAGAAGAATTTCTATTTTTAAACATTGATCCTTTAATATTTAATGATGAGAAATTCATAAAAGGCTTCACAAAGAAATTTTTAGAAAAGTATAATATTTCTCCTGAGTCAATTATTTTTGAAATTACAGAAAAAACGGCAATAAAAGATTATAAAAGCTATAAAAACGCCTTAAAGGGATATATTGAGCAAGGCTATAAAATCGCTATAGATGATACTGGCTCTGGATACTCCGGACTTAAGATGTTATCTCAAACAAAGCCTAATTATGTTAAAATAGACATTGATCTTATAAGAGATATTCACAAGGATAGCTTTAATCAGGCTCTTATAAAGTCTTTTGTTACCTTATCCGAAACAACTAATATGCTGCTTATAGCAGAAGGTATAGAAAATGAACTGGAGCTTTATAAATTAATGGAGCTTGGGGTTTATGCGGGTCAAGGGTTTTTCATACAAAGGCCAAGCCCTACCCTTCAGGATATCCCAAATGAAGTTAAAGAGCTTATAACCTCTTATAATGAGTCAATAAGCAATCGTGAATCGAGAATAAATGGTATAGGAGAAATTATTACTCCCTGTCCTTCTTTAAAGCCAATGCAGCTATGCAAGGAAGCATGGGATTGGATAAATCGTGGCTCCTATGAAGGTATCCCTATTGTTTCTGATAATATACCTGTAGGTATATTGATGAGAGAAACTCTTGAAAGAGAAATGTCCAGCCAATACGGTGAAGCTATATTTTATAATAGACCAATATCTTTACTTATGGATATAAACCCTCTTATTGTAGATTTCTATTGTCCTATTTCTGATGTAGCAAAGCTTGTACTTAAAAGAAGGGAATCAAATACTTATGACTATATAATAGTTACAAAAGGATCGTTTTATAGTGGAATCGTTACTATAAAAAAATTATTAGAATTTACATCCTCTATGTTTGATAAATATAAGCAGGATTTAAATCCAATAACTGGCCTTCCTGGAGACTCTGCAATCGATAGCAGCATCACCTACTTATTAAACTATGATAAGCCAAGTTGCATCCTTCATTTTGATATTAAAAGCTTCAGAAGTTTAAATAATTTATATGGATTCATGCTTGGAGACAAGGTATTAAAATTCGTTGGAAACTTGATTTTTACTAAAGTAAAAGCACAGTTCCCCTATAATAGTTTTGTTGGGCATAAAGGGGGGGACGACTTTATTTCAATAATTGAAAGTTCAAAGGAAAGTGTTCAAAAACTATGCGCTGATATAATAGAAGACTTTAACAAAAGTATACCAGACATTATAGACTCAAAAGATAAAGCGGATTCTATTTCCCTGTCCATTGCTGGTTTATATGGCAGTTGTAATAGCTTTTGCTCCAGGGATGAGTTGCATAGATACATAGATACAATAGAAGAGAAAGTAAAGCAACTACGTGGAAGCAATTTTATAATAAACGAGATTTAATAAAAACGAAGCAAACTTATGCTTCGTTTTTATATTACATTCTTTTCCTTCAATTTTTCCTTCAAATCCTCGGGGCTAATAAATCTTATTACTTCAAATTCAAGATTTCTTGCAGCTTCAATGTTTTCATTTAAATCATCTATGAAAATTGATTCCTTAGGATTAATTTTATAGGTCTTAACTAGCTTTTCAAATATTTTATAATCAGGCTTTAATAGCTTTTCTTTAAAGGATAGTATTCCACCATTAAAATACTGAAAGAAATCATAGCTCTTTGTAACACTTTCATAAGCTACTGAATGAAAGTTTGAAAGAAAATATATTCCATAGCCAATAGAGCTTAGTTCCTTTAGTATATTTACAGTTCCTTCAATAGGAACTAAAATTTCCACCCAGTTGTCCATAACCTTCCTTATAAGCTCAGCGATTTCTGGATTCCTTCCGCATATATCTTCTATAGCAACTTCCTGCGAAATCACGCCCTTATCTAACAGGTTCCATTCGTCCCCTGCGAATATTGCTTTTAATACCTCTTTACCCTTATTACTATCACCAAACTTTTTATTTATATATACTGAAGGATTATAATCTAATAATACATTCCCTAAATCAAAAATTATATTTTTTGTCATTTTATCTACCCCATTTTATTTAAGCTATAAGATATTTTATTCTAGCGCTTTTTAAGGCCCTATGCAAACTCATTTATGCAAACTCATTTCAATCAATAGTTCAAGCTTTAATATATACGAATATGTTAAAATGTAGTGTTGTAGTAAATGCCTTTAATTCATTAATCCTACTTCTCATTTCATTTGTAATACTCCAATAGTAAGGTGTCATGGTTATTAGATTTTCAATATCTTCACTGTCTTTTAAATCGATATTATATTGAATTTGTCTATGGTCTATGAGTTCAAAACCTTCTTTAAAATCATCTTTAACTTCATGTTTTCTAGGGATTTCATATAGTCTTTCTTTTAATTCAAATAAATGCTCCACTCCTGGAGTTACAATAATAAGCTTGCCATCGTCTTTCAGCACACGATTAAACTCATTAGCTTCACCTGGTGCAAAGTTTCTAATTACACAATCCAAGCAATTATCCAAAATAGGCAAATTAAAATTACTTCCTACTGCATAATTAATAGCTTTGTCTCTTTCCGTAGCATATTTTATTGCTGATTTAGATATGTCTATACCGTAATAGTTAATATCCTTTCTATCAGCTTCATTACTCAACTTATTTTTTAACATTGATAGGAAATATCCTTCCCCACATCCTGCGTCTAGTATATATTGTCCACTAGATTTTAAATAAAAAGATATTGCCTCATTTAACCCTTCCGAAAATTTAGAATAATATCCCTTATTAAGAAAATTCCTTCTATTTTCCATCATTTCCTTATTATCGCCTGGATCTTTAGTTTTCTTTTGATTTGCTAATAAAAGATTAACATGATTTTTTTGAGATATATCATAAGAATGCTTCTTTTCACACACATACTGTTTCCCCAGCTTTATTAGGGGTAAGTCACATACTGGACACTTATATATATTCTTTAATGTTTTATTTTCCAAAATATTTCCTCCATAATTCTATCTATAAGTACACTTTGGGAGTTAATAAAAGGCTTTCCATTGCCATAGCTTGATCTATTCATATTCTAACTATAGCACAAAAAATATAACCTTGTGCTTTTCTTGTGGTTGCCTTTAAAATATTTAGCTACGTGATATACTAATTATAGTGAAAGGAAGGTAATTGAATGAATGATAGAAATTTAAGCCAGGTATTTTTCGATAATAAAGGTGCTATAAAAGAATTGGAACTAAAAATGCAAGATAAAACGATTCCTGTAAGCTTTCGAAAAGATGAACATGGTGGCCCAAGATGGTATTTTAGAATAAATGAAGAAACCACTTTTGTTAATCTTCTATTAGAGGATAAGGTAAATGGAGAAACAAGTGATAACGTAAAATACTCAGCCAGAATGAATGACGTTATTTATTCACTTGAATATAGTGTTAATGAAGCTGGTCTTATAGTAAAAGCAAGTATTTATAATGACGGTAAAGAAATTTTTGCTCCAGAGATATGTGGATTAAAAATTGGTATAGATAATTATATGGAGAGTTTTCCTCAATGGGATAGTGTATATTTCCCTACTTTACTCCGATGTGAAAAAGGTCATTTTTGGGGTTACTGTATGAGCCCCGCAGGTAAAATACTTGTTATAGGTTCAAAGGACCCAATATCCTCTTATAGTCTTGATTATAATATGTTAAATGAAGAACATTTTGGACATAGGATATTTACATTTAATTTAGATTTCTTGACTACTTTACCCCTACCTGATAGGCATCCTCAGAATTTAAAAGGTATAGCGTCAAAAGATAAAAAGAAATGGACAATATTTATATCCACTGTAGAAAGCCTTGATGAAGTAAAACCAAAATTATCGAATATTTGTGCTGCACCAATGATAGAAATCGACAAATATACACTTAATAAAGGGGAAGAAGCAAATATAATTGTTTATAGTAAAAATTCTCCTAAGATAAAGGTTACCAATCTATCAGGAAAAATGTATGAAATTGATAGTGTTAAAAAAGAAGGGTTTAAACACTATTACAAATTTAGCCCAAAGGATAATGAAGGTGTATATACAATAAATGTTACATCAGACAATGGGAAAGAGGCAGAAGCTAAGATATATGTACGAATGCCTTGGTCTTATTATTTGATTAAAGCACGAGAGAACGCAGTAAAATTTCCCCAAAAGGCAAGTACCCATATGGAAACATGGCTTGGACATTTTTCGAATTTTTTAGCACGTAAATATTTCCCAGATGAAATATTAGATAATAAAGCGGAATTAAATTTTAGAAGAATTTTAAGTCTTATGTATGACACAGTAAAAATAGAGCCTATTGTTGACCCAAGTAGAATACAAAATACTGCGGCGATGATATCACTAATTGTAAAACTTTATAAAGCAAATAATAATATTGACGATTTGAAATTAGCCTCTAAGTTAGCAGATTGGTTAATAAAAAGTCAAGGGGAAGATGGAGCTTATAGAACTTTAGGGAGTAATGTACATTATACCTGTGTAACATATATTGCAAAATACATATTTGAACTATGCATAGAGGAAAAAAAGATATTTGAAGAAAAGAGTAGTATAGATGATGGTGCATATTGGAAACAAGCGTATGAAAGCCATTACAATTCTGTAAAAGCAGCAATTGATGATCTTAACAAAAATAGGGATGATATTGATACAGAAGGGCAGCTCACCTTTGAAGATGGCATGATTTCATGTTCTTCCCTTCAACTTGGTATGTTTGCACTTCAGCTTGAAAATGAAGAAGCTAGGGAGCCTTATATAAACTCAGCAGAATATTTGCTATCTAAACATAGATGTCTAGAACAACTGCTCGTTCCAGATTGTAGAATGAATGGTTGCACTTTACGTTTTTGGGAAGCACAATATGATGTACTTACTCGTAGTAACCTTATCAACAGTCCTCATGGATGGACGGCTTGGAAAATATATGCTACCTACTATTTATATTTACTTACAGGTAAATATAATTATCTTTTAGATACAATGAATACCCTAGGAGCTTGTGTTCAGCTTCTAAATATAGAATCGGGGAAATTAAGGTGGAGCTTTGTAGTAGACCCTTGTATAAAGGCTCAAGTCTTTGTACCTGATACAGAAAATGAAGATAGAGGGAAATATGAAGAAAAAATAATTGGAGAGCAATATATTGATATGATAAGTGACTGGTGGCAAGCCCCAGAAGATAGAATTGTTGGTGGTTATGTTTTAATGCCAAAGATCACGAGAGATGGCATTCTGCCAGGTGACAATCAGGGTGCTTGTTGTGATAATGATGTGCATGAGATTTTTAAATGTCTAGAAGAAGTAGCCTTAACTTCAGCTTATATTTTTGAAAAAGAAAACGGAGAAATAATTTGTTTTAATTGCAGAATAGAAAACAAAAGCAGCTATATGGAGATATATCCTAATGAGGATGTAATAAGTTCTATTCATGTTAATTTAAAACTAAAACATAATATTATTGTACACTTCTCTAAAGAAGATATAGAAATTGAAGCTGGTATAGGAATGAGCTGGATAAATGCTTGAATAATTTAGAGCCCTTAGGGCTCTTTTTTAACTATTAAACATGTTAAATAAAACTACCATAACTACAGAGGATATAATCCCTAATACAATACAAATCGTGCCAGATTCCTTTTTATATGGATCATCGCTTGTTAATAGTATAGCACCAGAAATAAAGCCTACAAATGGAATTAATATAGATATAAAGAATAAAAAGCCATTGCCATCAGATGAACTTTCTTTATATTTACTTTTATAAGAATGCGAAGTAGTTTTGGCTATAAAAAGTCCACAACTAGGACAGTTTCTAACCCCCTCCTTTAATTTTTCTCCACACCCAGGACAAATATTTTCTTTCTCCAATTTTAGTTCATCCCTTGTCCCTATAATTTCTGCATTTATTAGCGAGCCTCCACAACTACTACAAACCATAGCCGAAATCAAGTTATCTTCACCACATTTTTTACATACTTTCTTAGCCATTATTTCCCTCCATATCCTTTAGATTTAACATGTAAATAATTTAAAAGTATAGCCTTGCAAGAATGTCTATATGTATTTTGTATATTTTCTTATATATTAATGAACATGTAAAAGCATACAACACATAGGGTAATTGGTAAATATCATTAGTCCAAGATAAAGAATCATGGAAGGTGAAATAAATCTATAAATATAATTTATGAATAAACTCCCAAACAGAATAATTGTAATAGGATGTTTTTGTAAGAGAGTGATTATCGAATGCTTATTGATAAGGCTTTTAATAATTTGGCTCTCAGTTTTAAACATTCAAGTCCCTTTCGGCAATCCTAAATGTATAATATGTTAGCATTATGATTAATAAATACAGTAATATGCTATAATATATAATAAATAATCCACATTAAGGAAGGTGTTTTGCATGAAATGGGAAGAGGTAAGAACTATATATCCAGATAAATTTGTAAAACTTCAGGTCCTAGCTTCACATATGGAAGGCAACAAAAAATATATTGACGATATGGCAGTTATAAAAGTTATAAGTGATAACAAAGAAGCAACAAAAGAGCTAGTTCATTCAGTTGATAATATATTAGTTTATCACACAGGAAATGAAGTTATATCTGTTGAAGTTAAGAATATAAGAGGCTACCGAGGTGTAATTTAATGAAGCTTGAATTTAAGGATGGTTTAATATTTACTTCAATCAGTATTACATATAAAGAGCATTCTAAAATAATTGACAATGTAGTAATCGATACTGGAGCTGCAGGTTCCATTATATCTCCAGATGCAGTAGACGATATAGGATTATTTGCTGAGTTAGGGGACAGAATAATGGAATATTACGGAGTAGGTGGAAGTTCACATAATGCTTTTATTAAACAGATTAGCGAAATCAAATTAGGATCTAAAAGCATTAAGGATGTTGAAGTAGACTTTGGTATTATTGATACTAGAGGAGAAATTAATGGATTAATTGGATTGGATATCCTTATGGAGGTTGGCGCCGTAATAGATTTAAAAAATTTAACTATTGATATAAATTAGCTAATTGAGATTGTTCAAACTGAGATACAAACTAAAAGGTTATATATAAAGCTTGATAACGCCTTAAGTTCACGAGAAAAGGTGGTTATTGAAATGCGTTATGGCCTAATTGATGGAAAGACTAAAACTCAAAGAGAAATTGCTAAATTACTCAATATCTCTCGTTCTTATGTTTCAAGGATTGAAAAAAAGCTTTAAAGAAATTATATAAAGAATTAAATAATAAAGGTACAGCTATAACGCCACTAGAAAATATTAATCTTTGTTGGGATTTATCTATTATTGGAAGTGCATTAAGAGTAATCGGTCATAAGCAAGAAATCAATTCTTAGAACTTCATTTTCTCAAATTTAATACCTAAATATTCTACAAAAGGAAATATAACCCTCTAAAATATAACAAAAATAATAACCTATAATTTGACTAAATGGAGAATCTTTCTAAAGTTTTCTCTCTTGAAATACTCCTCTAGACAAATTAAACATCATTTGTATTTCTCCAGCCCTTACTACATGAGATAGATTTATTAACTCACTAGCTCTAAGTTCTGTTGATGCTAACGTACAAATGCCATCTTTTAACTCTCTTTATTTCTTATTGAAAAACATCAAAAAAGCGTCTATGAAGTACTACTTTTGTAGTAAACCTCATAAACACATTTAGTAAGTAAACCAAGGGAACTTCCCCCTCAGTTTCTCTCAGAACCGTACGTGAACCTCTCGGCTCATACGGCTCCCATCATTCAGCTGTTGGTAATATTCCCATCTTCCAGTGTGCAAACAACTTTGTATCTCTTTTTGCA
>DATCIH010000110.1:0-17850 GCA_036507955.1 Clostridiaceae bacterium
ACACGATATGATATTTACACATCCATTTCGTGTGTGCTAAACTATTTTCTTTGTTTGCCATGAAATCACCTTTCCTTTGTTATTTTAGTAGCTTGAACAACTCTATTTTAACTGAAAGGTGATTTTTTGTATAACGTTTTGCCGCCACCCGCATAGCAGGTGGTTTATTGTTTCGCTCGCTACGCGGCTCAACAGACTAAAGTCCATAAAAAAAATGAGCTATCCGAGCTCATCTTCATTATAGATAGTACCACCAGCATGGCTATTATTAATTAAAATCTCAAGATATGTTATTGAATATCAGTAGGTTTATGTGGCATTACAAAAGCGCAGACAAAATATGCGACTATACCTGTACCATAACAAAGTGCTAGTATGCCCCAGATAATTCTCACAATTGTAGAATCAATTTTAAAATATTCTGCGAAACCTCCGCAAACACCACAAATTTTTTTATCTGTATCAGATAAATATATTTTTTTCTGTTCCATAAATATCACCCCGATAAATATAGTTTAAAGTTTGATATGTATATTTGTCAACTAAATTTTGAAACAGAACAGTTTATTAGACAAAACTGCTAATTCGTAGGTTTAAATAGTTAGACCTAAGACTAACTACCTAAACTCTTTAATAAGTTCCCAGTAAATCGAATCATGGTCTCGATTAGTTTCCTCAATACCAACCTTTTTTAATATTCGTGCAGAAGGGTTGTTACTAATCAAACAATCTGTCTTGATAATTTTAACATTATCTTGATAATTTGCCCATTTTTATAATGGCTTTTAACGCTTCATAACCTAATCCTTTTCCTCTTTCATGTTCTACTAACCCAAACCCAACTTCAATCTCACATTTTTCATTAGGTTTTCCCTTAAAGCCTATATCACCCATAACTTTCATTTGTCTTTTTTCACAATCATCCAAAATTCAAACCCACTTGGAATCCTATCTTCTTTTAATGATTCATTTACAATGGGTTGGATGTCCATAGTATCATCTTTATTTTCCACCTTTAAGATTTAATATAGCTTATAGAACTAAAGGCGGGTTAATACCTATAAATTTAATCTAGGTAGTAAACACCATATAGAATTTCCGGATTTAAAATTGTTCATAAAATCAGCTTCTAACATTATCAATTATCAAAGGATATATTCACAATTAATGTATTATTTGATGCAAATTATACTAATATAGTAACTAAATGTAAACTGAAGCTATATTTTATTTACATAAGCATCAATTTAGTATAATATAAAGAAATATAGGATATTATAAATAAAATTGTAGTAAATATTAGCATATTGTAACATAACAGTTTACAAACAGATAAAATAAAATCATCTAGGGAGATGCCTTATGCAAAATAAAGGGAAGAAGATAGCAATATTTCTTACAGTAGTTTTATTATTAGCAGTTAGCTTTTATATAGTAAAAATATATATTTATCCGGGAATGGATAAAAAAGAAGTTAGTGTAAGTAAGAGTGATGCAAAGGATAAAACAACTGCAAAAGATGGTACTTCTAGTAGTATAGATAATACTAATAGTACAACTACTGAAAAAGATAATTCAACTACACCTAAAGATAGCACTGCACCACCAAAGGACAATACTGCAAATGGGGCAGTAACTTCTCTTCAAGCGACAGAAATAATAAGTAAACTCGTGCTTAAAGATCATCCGGCAGCAAAGACTAGATACGATCATGATCAAGATAGAGATGGTAAAAAATATTATGTTTTACAGTTATATGATGCAATGCCTGATCATACGGCTACTATAGGCTGGTATTATGTTCAAGTTGATAATGGTAAAGCTTTTGAATGGGATTTAATCTCAGATAAACTAATTCCCCTAAATTAGCATATCAAAAAACGGAGGTAAATATGGAGTTAAACAAAATACATCATATAGCTATTATTTGTTCTGATTATAGAAAATCCAAAGATTTTTATGTGAATATTCTTGGCTTTAAGATAATCAGTGAGATTTATAGAGAAGAGAGAAAATCCTATAAACTAAATCTTTCTGTAGGGGATAAGGATCAAATTGAATTATTCTCCTTTCCCGGTTCACCAGAAAGACCTAGCTATCCAGAGGCGGTAGGGCTTAGACATCTAGCCTTTGAAGTAGATAACTTAGCAGTATCTATATTAGAACTAGAGAAAAAAGGCATTGCTGTTGAGCTTATTAGAATTGATGAATTAACAGGAAAAAATTTTACTTTTTTTTCGGACCCAGATGGACTACCCTTAGAGTTGTATGAAAAATAAATTGACAAATAAAGGCTAATACTATAACATGTAATTATAAATTATATAGGAGGACAATTAGATGATAAACCTAATCTAAAACATTAAAGGGTAATTTAATTAAATACCAATCTTAAAGAAATGTTCAAAGGATCTTTATATATTGTGTAAGGATAGGCTTTTTAAGATTACCTTCTTTGAGATTAAGATGTTGAGGAATAGTTTTGCATTTATACCTTTATATAGATTTATTATTTAATGAGAAGTATGTGCCTTCTTTTTTATAAGCATATTTTTATATTTGATATCATTTAAATGCTATACTTCGGTATAGTTTTTTTTATTAATGGTAGCAGTTTAAGGTTGTAATGAAATAGTATTTCGTTACAACCTTTCTTTGGTAGTGGAACATTTCAGCCTCGTTTTATAAATTAGGCTATATAAATAATGTATTAAAGGGTGATTTTCATGAATGAATTAGTATTAAGTGGAATAAAAAAATATCTAGATGCCACCTTGGTTTTAAAGGATATAAATTTTCAAGTTTATAATGGAGAAAGGGTTGGAATAGTAGGAGTAAATGGCTCAGGTAAGACTACAATATTAAAACTAATAGCAGGTTTATTGACTATAGATAGGGATGATAAAGGCTCAATTTCAATTACTAAAGGAGCAAAAGCAGCTTATCTTGAGCAGATACCCACATATCCTGAGGGGTATAAGGTTAGTAATATTCTTAATTTAGCCTTTGAGGAGCTTTTTATAATAGAGGAAAAGCTTAGAAAGCTAGAAAAAGCTATGGAAACTTTAGAAGGTGAAAGACTAGAAAAAACTTTAAAAGAGTATAGCACCCTTCAGCAGGATTACGAAGTAAAAGGAGGCTATGAAAGGGAAGAGAAGCTAAGTAAAGTATGTAAAGGCTTAAAGCTTGAGGATGATTTTATATTAAAGGAATTTAGTATACTAAGTGGAGGAGAAAAAACTACTGTTGTCCTAGGTAAAATATTATTAGAAGAGTCTGATATTTTGCTCCTTGATGAGCCTACAAATCATTTGGATGTTGAATCCATGGAATGGCTAGAGGGGTATCTTAAAAATTATAAAGGCATTGTAATTATAGTATCTCATGATAGATATTTTCTTGATAGCGTGGTAACTAAAATCGTAGAGATCGAGGACGGGTCCTGTTCCACCTATAAGGGTAATTATTCTGATTATATCAAACAAAAAGATGAAGAACTTTTAGTTGAGTTTGATCAATTTAAGGAGCAACAAAAACAGATCAAAGCTATGGAAAAGGCTGTTAAGGATCTAAGAGATTGGGCCCTAAGAGCTGATAATAATAAATTTTTTAAAAGAGCTGTAAGCATACAGAAAAAGCTTGATAAAATGGAGAGAATTGATAAACCAGTTCTTGAAAAGCAAAATATAAAGTTAAATTTTGAGCTAAAAGAACGTTCTGGAAATGAGGTAATAAAGGCAGATGACCTTTACAAATGCTTTCAGGATAGGGTTATATTTGAAGCCTCTAAGATGTTAATAAAATATAAAGAAAGGGTAGCTTTAGTTGGCTCTAATGGTAGTGGCAAAACAACTTTTATAAGAATGCTTCTTGGAGAAGACCTTCCAGATGGAGGTACAGTGACGTTAGGATCAAGTGTAAGACTGGCATATCTTCCTCAGAGTATAAGTTTTACGGATGAAGACTCTACGGTGCTTGAGTGCTTTAGAGAGGATTTTGATATATTGGAAGGGAAAGCAAGAGAATACTTATCTAAATTCATGTTTTTTGGTAAGAGTGTATTTAAAAAAGTGGGACAATTATCCGGCGGAGAAAGGGTAAGGCTTAAATTAAGCAAATTATTATATGGAGATATTAATTTGCTCATACTTGATGAGCCTACCAACCATTTGGATATTGACTCAATTGAAACTTTAGAGGACGCCTTAGAGGGCTTTAAGGGGACTATTTTCTTTGTATCCCACGATAGATATTTTATAAACAGGATATGTAACAGGGTTATAGTTATTGAGGATAATTCCTTTAAAACCTATGCAGGAAATTACGAGTACTATAAAAGCGAGAAGGAAAAAGTTACTCAAGCTATAATAATAGTACCTGTGGTAAAGAAAGAAAAACTACATAAAGTAAAAGTAGTAGATGAAGGGGTTATTCTAAAGTTAGAACTACTTAAGCTTGAAAAAAGAATAGCTGAATTAGAGGCTGAGATAAAAGAACTAGAAATGGCTATGTCCATTTCCGATATAAGCTATGAAGAACTTAGCAAGTTACATTTCAAAAAGGAAGCTTTAACAAAGGAACTAGAGGATGTTATGGAAAGCTGGGTTAACCTTGATAGGCAATATATATGAAAAACTATATTAATAAAAGAAAAGTATTAATAATATTTTGCTTTGCAATTATTTCTCTATTATATATTTGTCTTCAAAATAATTGGATTAAAGTTGAGCATATAGAGGTTAGAATCAGTAATTTGCCTAAAGGGTTAACCGGATTAAAAATAGCTCAAATATCAGATGTTCATTTACCTAAAAATGCTTCAACAGTATCTAATTTGATAAAAATCGTGAAAAAAGAAAAGCCTGATATAATTGTTATGACAGGAGATATAATTGATTCCAGCTTTAGTTTCACCAATTCTAGCCTCAGTAAATTGTGCAAAGGGTTATCTACTATAGCAGTTACCTATGCAGTTTCAGGAAATCATGAGGTATGGAGTAACCATTTAGAGGATTGGAAGGAAATTTTAAAAAAGAATAATATAAAAATAGTAGAAAATAAATTTGAAATATATGAAAAAAATAATGACGAACTTGCGATTATTGGATTGGAGGATAACACAGAATATTCCAAGGAATATTCTGAAAACATTCAAGTCATAAAAGATATGCCTAAAATATTGCTGGCACATAGACCAGAGCTTTTTACATCCTATTCCTCAGATGCTTTTGACATAAAGCCAGATTTGGTATTTAGCGGACATGCACATGGAGGACAATTTAGAATACCCTTTATTAATAAGGGAATAATTGCACCAGATCAAGGCTTATTCCCCAAATACACTTCTGGATTATACACTAGTGCTAGTAAGGGTAAGCATAATGGTGTTCAAATGATAGTAAGTAGAGGCCTAGGTAATAGCATAATACCTATTAGGATAAATAATAGACCTGAATTGCCTATCATTATCCTAAAATGATTATTTTATTTCTCTTTTATCCTTCATTTTTAGACTTCTACCAGGTGCAAAATAGCGGAATCTATTGTACCCATTATTTACATGTGTAATAATATCTTCTGGATCGCCGTTTAGTGCTAAGGAGTCCGGTTCATCATATGTTCCATAGTGGAAGGGTATTAGCAAAGCATTTTTCATAGTGTTTGCTAGGACTACCGCATTATAATGATTTAGATGATAAGTACATACAGAAGCATCAAGCGCAAGCACATCTAAATCTTTAATTGCTAAATGTTCTTCCATCAGGCGGGTATCCCCTGGAAAATAACTTCTAGCATCGGGAGTTGTTACAATAAACCCACAGCAATCTCCAAGACGGAAGGGCTTACCGAATTTTGCAAGGTCTAAGAGCTGCCAGGGATGATCAGCTGGTACTATCTCTATTGTTGCTTCTCCAAATTTATATATATCTCCGGTGCGACAAGTTACCGAATTCTTAGGATTTATATTTAGTTTAGCCAGCTTTTCAAAGACTGGAGGAGGCCCAATAAAAGTTGGGGTTAACTTGGATAAAATTTTAGCTGTTTCAGCAGCTAAATGATCATCATCAGAGTGAGTATATAGAACTACGTCTACTTTAGGTATTACTCTGGCAGAAATAGGATTATCTACCAGCAGTTTAAGACCAGTTTCGCTCATTCTTGAATCATCAGGTTGTGTTGTAAGTACTGGGTCGATTAGGATAATAGTGCCTCTAGCATTTATTAAAAAGCTTGCTCCAGCCAGCCAAGTAATGGAGGTTTCTTCTATTTGTTTGAAGGCCTCCTGCATAACTGGAATAGTTTTAGGCGCTATTACTTGCTTTAATTCATTCAATTCTTATACCTCCAATATAATTTAAGAAATTTATTTGTTCTGGATACATGGTGACATATCGCATTAGAACTGTCAACTTAATAGGAGTTAAAATAAAGGAAGATTTAAATGAACTTTTGATGTAAAATATTCATAAAGTATAAAATACCTGGGGGTGATTCATAATGTTTATATATTTTTACACTTATAGTATTGGTAAAATAGGGATAGGTGAAACTGCGGGTGTGATTAGAAACGTATATTTTGAACGCGATAAATTACCTGAAGTATACAAATTATTTGAAACTGAACTATTAAAAGAGTCTAGTATTCAACTAGCGGAGTACCTAAGTGGTGAGCGAAAAGAATTTGATTTACCGCTTTCTCCTTCTGGAACAACTTTTATGAAAGAAGTTTGGGCTGAGTTATGTAAAATTTCCTATGGGAAAACAGCCTCCTATAAAGAGGTAGCACAAAATATAGGATCCCCTAAAGCAG
The DNA here is from genome assembly GCA_036507955.1 of Clostridiaceae bacterium. Lineage (GTDB taxonomy): Bacteria > Bacillota > Clostridia > Clostridiales > Clostridiaceae > DATCIH01. The sequence continues at coordinate 6,812 of DATCIH010000110.1, forward strand.
CAAGGGCTGTTGGTCTTGCAAATAATAGGAATCCTATTCCTATATTTATACCTTGTCATAGAGTTATTGGAGCAAATGGAGCTCTTACAGGTTATAGAGGCGGAATAGAGATGAAAAAAATTCTACTTGAACTAGAAGGAATAAAATAACATGGATATTTTTAAGTATGGTGAAAAAGAGATAAATTATTTAAAAAATAAGGATAAAAAATTGGCTGCTGCCATTGATATGATAGGAATAATAGAGCGGGAGATAAATAAAGATCCATTCGTAGCACTTATTTCAAGCGTTGTTAGTCAACAAATATCTAAAAAGGCAGCAGAAACAGTATGGGGAAGGTTAGTTAATATACTTCAGGTTATAACACCTGAAAGCATCAATAAGGTGGAGCTTTCTTCGATTCAAAGCTGCGGGATGTCCGTGAGAAAAGCAGAATACATTAAAAATGTAGGAAAAGCAGCGATATTAGGAATGGTGGATTTTGCATCTCTTAATCAACTTACTGACGAGGAGATTATTAAAAAACTATCAGAATTAAAAGGCGTAGGGGTATGGACTGCAGAAATGTTGCTAATTTTTTCGCTAGAAAGACCGGATGTCATTAGCTATAATGATTTAGCAATTCGTAGAGGCATGATGAATTTATATGGCTTAAAGGAAATTACAAAGAAACGTTTTGCTATATATAAAAAGAGATATTCACCCTATGGCTCCATTGCCTCTTTATATTTGTGGGCTTTATCAATAATTTGAAAGGGGTTTTATAAAAATGATTCAGCATTCTTTTTTTAAGTTGCAAAATACTAAAAAAATGTTAATAATAATTTTCTCTTTAATAATTGTCTTATCTGTATCAATATTAATTACTACAGAAATAATAAAGTCAAGGCCACAAAACATTCAGCAATCTATTGCTGATAGATTTAACAAAATAAAAGTTCAGCTAGAATTTAAAGGGTTTACTAAAAATGTGAAAGAAATGACTGAAGATTATTCAAAGTTGTTTGATGGGTACAGTAATATAATCATTACAGATGATAATGGAAAAATCGTTTATAAGGTAAACGATGGATACATTTCAGAAAAAGATAAGTTCTTAGTGCTTATAGATCCTTGGCAAGCAAATGGTTTTGATAGTGATACTGCTTATCTAATAGATAGTAAAAATACAATTAAATATGCAGCTCAATTAGATATAGCACTTAATATAAATAAATTAAAAGAACAAAGTTCGAAAAATACTTTATCAAAAGCTTTATTTTCACAATTATTAGATAGTGATGATAGCTTAGGTGAACCGGAAATAACTAATAGTGATGGCTCAACCTATGTTATATCCTCTGAAACTAAAATTATGATGAATTATGAATACATTGCTTCAAAGGGATTAAACTTATATTCTTTATATGATTCTGAACATCAATTTAATAATTATTTTATTTTTACTAATTTTTTACAGACTGTTAGTCATTGGATGATAATTATTACTGTAGGCTTTATAATCTTATTTTGGATATTATTACCTTTATGGGTGTTTAAAGATGCACAGAATAAGCATTTAAATGTTCATAAATGGGCAATACTTACTTTTTTCTTAAACGTTTTTGGTCTTGGTATTTATCTGATATTCAGACCTAAAAGTGCAAAGTACCCTTCTTGTAACCAAGATATACAAGACAATTGGATTTTATGTCCAAATTGTGGAAAGAAAATAAAGGTATGAAGAAAAAAATAATAGTAACAATTATTATTTTTGCTTTTTTATTAACTGGTTGTGCAAGTACAGTGCTTCCTGTAACAAATAAGAACTCTACAAGTAATAAGTCTATCACTTTGGGAAATGATGATTATGTAAAAAAGATTCAGGGAATTGCTAGAAAATCCGGAAATAAAACTGCATTAGCAGAAATCATGATCGATGTAGACACAAATGGGAGTGACCTTGATCAAAAAGACACAAATAACCTTTCAAGGTTTCATAAATTAGTAAGTTCACTTATTAGTAAGATTGGTTATGTAGATATGGAAACCCATTATTTCAGGAATAAGCTAAATAGAGGCCCTAAAAATCTGCAAGCTCTAATTAGTTTAAACAAAAGTCTTCCGATTAATCGACGTTGGATTTTACTTAGTGTTAAAGGCTCAAGTTATCATATTCAAGGAGTGGATGGGGAATATAACTTAAAATTCGTATCCTATGATGGCTTTTGTGAAGCTGTCTATAATAAAAAAGGTGTTTTGCTAGACGAAAACAATGACCCTATAAACATGGGTACCTATAACTATGCAGCTGGAATACACAGCATCAACGCACATGGCACCTATGATGTGGCTCCATATCTTATATGGGGTAATACTCCAAATTCGACTCAAAAAGGTAAGGGGGATATACTTATAGGGGTAAATTTAGCTGCGGCCAATTACAAAAAGAATTCTGCAAGTGTTTATATTTACAGAAAAAGTTTGTTCGGTGTACAGCAAGGAAGAGTTCAATAGGTCAATTATGTGCATTTATAAAAAAATGAAGAGAAGATTTTCTTGTTAACAGAAAAGGGCAAGCTCTAGAGCTTACCCTTTAAATTATATTACTGCTAAAATATCTACAGTTCTAGTAGTTATTTGTGCAGTGTTTTTAGTCTTAAGATCACCACCAGTGGAATGAAGAACATTTTTTGAAATTAAAGTGTCCATGCAAAGAGAAACCTCTGCCTGGGTTAAGTCATCTTTAACTCCAGAAACACTCACATTAACCTTGTTACCGGCTTCATTTAAAAATGTCATTATCAAGGTTTTGTCACCCATTATAATACCTCCTTTCTAAGTTTTTTGACATAGTTTAATTAGGCATTTATTAATAGATTGTCATCGGATTTTTGGATCTCAAGTATTTGATACTTAAGCAGTCCTCCGATGGCAGTGCCTACTGCATATATATCTGCATCTGTTGCTGTAACCTTGATGTTACCAACTTTTTTAGATTTAGATATATCCTTGCCATTTGCATCAACACCAGTTTTATACTTAATATTGATACTAGTTAAAAGTTTAGAAGCTGTAACTGCCATTCATATTCACCTCCTTTTTTCTGATAAATATAAGTATGCAAAAACAAACTATATTTACAGTAAGAGGTAAAAAAATCTGAACTAATTAATTATAGACACTTTACTTTTGAATTTATAATATATTATGTAGGCTGTTATTAATGAAGTTACTGGAATGATTAGGATAACACCGATGCCACTGCAAAGTATCATAAATACCTCCGAGGAAAAGACCTTTCCATTTAATATTTTAGATAGGGAATAATGAAGATCAAAAAACCAAATGATTAAGGTCATAAATCCACCAATGTAAGCGAAAAGCAGGGTGTTTGTCATAGTTCTTAATATATCCTTCCCAATATTAACCCCAGATTTAAATAAATTTCTTTTGCCGAGTAAGGGATTGGTAATATATAACTCATTCATAGAAGAAGCTATGGATATGGAAACATCGATTATTGCGCCTAGAAGTCCTATTAATATTTCACAGACAACTATTTTATTGAAATTAAGTTTTACATAAACGGACAAATAGGCTAAAGTTTCAGCTTGTTCTTTGGGGAAACCTTATATTTTTGCAGCTGTACCCATTTTATAGGTTAACATTATAGTTAATAAAACTACGATTATAACTGAAATTAAAGAGGAAACTGTTTTTTTATTGATGCCATTTATGTAAAATAGGGTAGTGGAACTAATAACTGCACTTCCCAATATAGTAACTTTTAAAGGGTCTAAATTCAAAGCTATGAGGGATAGCATAATGAATAGAGTGAAAAAATTAAGGCATAAGGTAAAAAATGACTTTGCACCTCTTTTTCCACCTATTACAATCATTAAAAATAAAAGTATTAAAAATAATACAAAGGTCACATTCATATTGCTACCTCCTTGTTCCTTCTATTTTTAAGAAGAGAAACAGAAATATATAGAGTTATTGGGATACTGATAACTATACCAATACTACTGGTAAGTGCTCTGATTATCTCAAGGCTTATATTGAAACTTATAATAGTTATTGGTGAATAACTGTTTTTTAACCATAAAAGTATCATAGGTATGCTGCCACTAATATATGCAAAAACTAGGGTGTTGGCCATAGTTCTCTTTAATAGCTGAAGAAATTGAAATTGCTATATCCATTATTCCACCTAAGGTACCGATGATTATTTCTGCAATAAATATTTCCTCAGGAGGTCTTGTAAGAAACTCCATTTCTTCATAGTGAATACCATTACCTTTGGTAAACAAAATGACAATTACTGCTATAAGCATTGAGATTATAGTGCCTATTATCATGCCTAGAATGGCAGAAAAAGATTTCCTATTTATTCCGGTAACTATTGATATAGAGAGGATAATAAATAAAAAGCTGGATACTATGGAGACTAGTATGAGATCAAAACCCTTTAGGTATAGTTCTATTACTATAGAAAAAATAACTATATTAACTATCACGCTTGTTAAGGATCTTAATCCCTTTGCTCCACCTACAATTATAATAAGGGTAAGAAATATTATGAAAATATAAGATATATATTTATCACGCTTTAGGTCTAAAATATTAGAGGAAACAACTTCTCCAGATTTATCTCTGGTTATTTCTATGAAAATTTCATCCTTAGCTTTCAGCTTCAAATCGTAAGCCTCACTATCGGAGGTTTTACTCTGAAGTTTAATCAAGTCCCCTTTATGATTACCATTCATAATTATTGCATTAATATCTTGTTTATATATAGTTTCAGTATTGCCGCTAATATCTTGAACTACACTGTCCTTTATCAATTTTACGGATATGACTTTAGCAATAGTTTTTTAATAAAAGTTTTCGTTGTTTGATACAAAAGCGTAGCTAATTATAGAGAAAACAATAAGTAACAAAGAAATAATATGGGTATAACGCTTTTTCTTTTCCATAAATAACAATCTTAATTTTATTTTTTTATATATAATATTCAAAAGTTATAGCTCCATATTTTATTATTATTATATTAATTATTAAAAGTTTATTGAAATTAGAATTACAAATAAGTCTTTAATATACTTGTATCTATTCTTATATCAATATATTTAGCATTATAAAATTTCTCTAATGAACGATTATTCCGTCTGACTTGCTCCACATTATAAATTTCTATACTTCTAACTTGATTAATACCTTTAGTTATAGTGTTCAAGACTAGAGAAGTATTTTGAAGTACCTATATATTCTCACATAATGTAGTCAGTTAAGACTTAGGCTATTCAACTGACTTGTTTGGATTACTCCTATAAGCCACTACCCTTTAGGGTAGTTGGTAGTTGACCTTTGTATCTGCTTTTATATCAATATTATTTAGCCTAAAAGCTATAAAGTATTCATACATAGCAGATATAATAAAGGAAATACTATTAAAAAGTATAAATGTATTTTTGCTTAATAGGGCAAAGATAACCCTTCCAACCTAAAAAGGATATAATTTGTGCTATTACAAACAATGTTAGGGATTGTATTAACACCATGTCAATAGGTAAAATTGCTCTATTTTAAGCTAAAAAATGAAAAAGGTAGGGTTAACCCCACCTTTTTCCAAAGAAACTATAGCTAAATACCTTTTATCCTTCTATAAAATAACTTTCATATCTTCCACCCTTTATTACGTAGTCTGAAGTTCTTTCTTCTATGAGCTTATAATTTCATTTGCATATTTTTAAATAATATGTATGAGGACAGAAGGCAAGCATCATCCTTAATATATTTATCTACTTTCTTATCTTTAAAAGGAAGCTATAAAAAATCTGTACATATAATGTCATATGGTATCAATACTAATATTATTAACTCCTGCAAATTTACCTATTTTTATTTTATCACCATAATTATTATAACAGAACTAGTGAATTATTTATATTGAGGTAAAAAATTTCCATGAGCTGCTATTAATTCATCTACCATTTTAATTATATCATCAATGGATAATACGCTTCCTGTATGAGGATCTAGCATTGCAGCCTGATATATATGCTCCTTCTTTTTTGTTACGGCTGCTTCAATGGTTAAAAGCTGTACATTTATATTTGTCATATTCATAGCAGCAAGTTGAACTGGAAGTTTACCTACATAACAGGGATTTACTCCTGAATTATCTATCATACAAGGAACCTCAACGCAAGCATCAAAAGGAAGATTTGTTATAAGTCCACCTTTATTTAACACATTTCCACCTATTTTGTAAGGCTTATTTGTAACCATTGCTTCCATTATGTATGAGGCATATTCTGCAGTTCGTTCATGGGATAAACTTGGATTTAGAATTATTTCATCCTTTTGTTTCTCCCAACCTGCAATCTGTTTGATACATCGTCTTGGATATTCATCTAAAGGAATATTAAATTTTTCTATAAGTTCAGGATATTTATCCTTAATATAAAACATATTATACTCAGCATTATGTTCGCTAGATTCAGTGCAATAGTAACCAAGTTTATCAATATAATCGAAACGTACCATATCCCCATGCTTTTCCTTAGCATTTTTTTCTTTAGCTCGTTTTTTAATCTCTGGATACAAATCGTTACCATCTTTATCTTGGATTTTGAGTAGCCATCCCATATGATTAATTCCCGCAATTAGTTCTTTTCTTCCTTCAAGCTTATCAGACATATCAAGAGCCTTAAGTAATCCAGAGGAACAAGCTTGAACACTATGGCAAAGGCCCACGGTATTTATAGCGGTATAACGCTGCATAAAGCCTGAGAGCATGGCCATAGGATTTGTGTAATTTAAAAACCATGCATCCGGGCAGACCTCTTCCATATCCCTAGCAAAATCCTGAAGTACAGGAATGGTTCTAAGAGCTCTCATAATACCACCTATTCCCAAAGTGTCCCCAATTGTTTGCTTTAGACCATACCTTTTAGGGATTTCAAAATCTGCGATGGTACAGGGGTCATAAAGACCAACTTGGATTGCATCTACAACAAATCTGGCACCCCTAAGTGCAGATTTCCTATTTCCAATCCCTAAATATGTTTTTATTACTGATTTTCCAGCATTAACGTTATTGTTGATAGCACTAAGCATTGCTTCGCTTTCCTTAAGTCTAATTACATCAATATCATATAAAGCAATTTCACATTCTCTAAGAGCCTCTGTGCACATAACATCACCTAATACATTTCTAGCAAATACAGTGCTGCCTGCCCCCATAAAAGTTATTTTCAACATATAATCACTCCCTTTTTTCTATCATAATACCACTAATAAATATCATGATACATTGATTAATGTAATACATTTTTGTTATAATGTGATTATTTAAAGGAGATGACCAATGGAAAAACATATAATGCTAATAAATAATAATTATAAAGATATTAACCCTTTAGTATGTGGTGAAGAAACTTGTAAAAAGGGACATTCTTTTGGTCCAACAACTAGAGAGTATTATCTTCTTCATTATATAATATCTGGTAGAGGTAAATATGTATGCAATGATAAAACTTATCAGGTAAATAAAGGCCAGATTTTTGTAATAAGACCTTTAGAAATAACCTTTTATGAGGCAGATAATGAAGAACCCTGGCATTATCTATGGATAGGATTTGAAAGTAGCATAAACCTTTCTGATATATTAGGATTTGATATATTGACAGCACCAGAATGTGAGCATATATTTAAAGACATAGGCATGTGTGACAATTTCGGTGCGTCTAAAGAACTATATCTCTGTGGTAAAATATTTGAATTATTTTCTCATCTAAAAACAAAGAATTATGATAATAATAATAGGGTTAAAGGTTATGTGCTTAAAGCAAAAAACTATATTGAATCTAATTATGTAAATCAGATTAGTGTAGAGATGATCGCTAAATATCTTAATTTGGACAGGAGCTATTTTAGTAATTTATTTAAAACCAACATAGGTAAATCCCCTCAAAAGTATATAGTAGATTATAGATTGGAAAAAGCAGCAGAGCTTATTTCAATTAGAAGCTTTACTCCGAGCCAAGCTGCACTTAGTTGTGGTTATAATGACATATTCAACTTTTCAAAAATGTTTAAAAGGAAATTTGGGGTTTCACCTAAAAATTTCATGAAAATAAGAGTGGATAAAAGTAAATAAATGGCTATTAATAAAATAAATATGTAATTTAAGCATTTATTTTATTAATATAGAAGGATTTTACAATTTTATGCCGAAATATTAATTGTATTAGTTTACATAATATGGAAAGGAGATTGTAAAATGGAAAAGGATAAGATAGGTGTTGTTATTATAGATGACAACCAAGAATTCTGTAGCTTATTAAAGGATTTTTTGGCTACACAAAATGATATTAATGTATTAGGTATTGGTAAGGATGGAATCGAAGGACTTAAATTGATTGAAGAGGAAAAGCCTGGGATTGTAATCTTAGATATTATTATGCCTCAATTAGATGGCTTAGAGGTGTTAGAAAGATTGAGAAATATGGATATTAATCCAAAACCAAAGGTAATTGTTTTGTCTGGAGTAGGACAAGAAAAAATAGTTAAGAGAAGTATAGAATTAGGTGCTAGTTATTATGTAATTAAACCCTTCGACTTAGTTGTTTTATTAAGAAGGATAAGACAGACCTATAACGATAATTATTTAGGGTCTGAAATCGATTCTAGTTTAAACAATCGCCCAATTAAAAAAGCTAACTCCAAAAATTTAAGTGAAAATGAATTGGAAATAGAAATTACCGCCCTTATACATGAAATTGGAGTTCCAGCTCATATTAAAGGATATATGTATCTTAGGGAAGCCATAAAAATGGTAATAGGCAATGTGAGTGTATTATCATATGTAACAAAAGAATTATATCCAACAATAGGTGAACACTTCAATACAAGTGCTAGCAAGGTAGAAAGAGCAATTAGGCATGCAATAGAGGTATCTTGGAGCAGAGGAGATGTAGACTCTATAAATAAAATATTTGGCTATTGTTTACATAATGGTCATAGTAAACCTACTAATTCGGAATTCATCGCTGCAGCTGCAGATAAACTTAGAATGAGTTTGAAATTAGCTTGATTTTGTTGAGTTAGTGCATATCAACACTTTCAAAGAAAACCCACTCCGACTAACACAGAAAAACCCTAGTGGGATTTGACCAAAAAACATTTTTAATGCGATAAATACTTTTATTTTATACCGATAGACTTTTCTATTCATTGGGTGCGATATATCAATAGTAGGGAGGTCTAACAAAATGGAAAAAATTGATAAACAAATGGACGAATTTATGATTTTCTGTCAATCAAAAAACTTAGCTAGAAAGACAATGAGCTCTTATGAACAAGCAATAAAATTATTTGCAAGGTATCTGGAGGATGTTAAATTTATAACAGATGCTTCAAAAATAAATGACAAAATGTTTAGGGAATATATTGTCAGTATTCAGGAAAGAGGTAAATATACTGTAGCTTCAGTGGAAGATTCTAGGAAAACAAACCATCCAGAAAATAGAAAAGATCTAGGAAAAAAAGTATCTGTATCAACTATAAATAATTACACTAGAGATATTAAGGTATTTTATTCTTATTTACTTGAACAAGGTACTATAAAAAATAATCCATTAAGAAATATAAAAAGTATAAAACATGACAGAAAACCAAAAGAATTTATTGAAGATGATGATATTATAAGACTGTTGAAATATATTAATTGTTCTAAATTTCATGAGTACCGAGATAGTATAATAATTCAAGCTTTATTGGACACAGGCATGAGAATCGGTGAGTGCCTAAATTTAGAATCTAGTGATATAGATATGGTTAATAGATCAATATTTTTAAGATCTGAAATAACTAAAGGCAATAAGCATAGATATGTATATTTTAGTCCAGAGTTACAGAAGGAATTAAGAAGATGGTTACAATATAAAGATAGGTATGTAGAGACTACTTATATATTTCCTAATTTAAAGGGCAAACAATTAATGATAGGAGCTTTTGAATTAGCATTACGACAATATGGGGAAAGAATAAGTATTAAAATACATCCCCATCAACTCAGAAATAATTTTGCTAAACGATTTCTTATGGCTGGTGGTAATATTTATGCACTTTCTAAAATATTAGGGCATGCATCGGTAGTAACTACAGAGCAAGCTTATTTAGATTTAACAGATGATGACATTAGAAAAAATTATCAAGGGTTTAGTCCTTTATCAAATTTAAAAAAGAAGAAATAAAATAAGTAATGAAGGGGTTTTACGTGTTGTAGAGCCTCTTTTTATTGTACCTATAATACCTTTAATATCAGCCCATATAAGGCAATAAAATCACAGGAGTGCACTTATATCTTATTAGCTAAATATTACCTCTAGGACTTCAAAAGCAAAGGAAAAACATAGTGTGCTAATGCAATATGAATAAAAATTAATAGGTGTACTCCTTAATTGGGAATGCTGCTATTTTTTTACAAATAAATAGCAGACAAATAAAGGTTACAGTTCAGATGTAGCGTCGATAAATAAGACCTCTAAATATAATATAGCGGCCTTATACTATTATTACATTTTTAAGGTTACAACATTATCGTCGAAGGCATCCTTCATTCCTTGAAAAACATTTCTCTTGTTTTTCGAAAAGGTGGAAATGAAGCTTCTGATTTTCAGAAAATATTTTGCTCCAACCTCACTACGAAAAATCCCTATGTTTAATTTTCGTTTTGCTGGTCGAATATCGGCTTCAGCCCTATTATTTGAGAAGGGAATTTTAAAATCATACATGAATAACAAATGATTATTCTTGTATTCTCCTAACCTAGTTATTAACCTTCTTTCTTCATCTTTGTATGCATTAGTAGCATAATCAGATTGATATTCTTTATTTGCCTGTTCAAGTATTTCATCATAATTTTTAACATACGTAGCTAAAGACCTTGTATCAAATGAATCAACTCCGTCTGCTATTAATAAATGCTTTTTATGCAATATATCTTTTAAAAGTTTTGAAAAGTCTATAGGCCAATTATGCTTAGT
>DATCIH010000111.1:0-17857 GCA_036507955.1 Clostridiaceae bacterium
TAGAGGTAGTTTGTAAGACATTATATAACGAATGTCAATGAACCGGTCGGCCGGGGGTTCGAATCCTTACAGTCATAGTAAGTAACAAGGTTCACTTCTTCCTTCTTTAGTGAAGCATGAAAAGACTCGATACCAGCATTATCATAGGACAACCTTTTCCACTAAAAGAGTGGGCTATTATTTTTGTACTTGATATATATTCTTTAAAATCTTGGCTTGTGTATTGGCATCCAAGATCATGATAATTTTTTTAGGATTGATATATAATTAAAAGTATTAGTATAGAGGATTGAAAATATAATGTTTAGGAATGGTTTATTTTATGTATTTATTGATATGCGTTCCAATAAATGTATAATGTATATATATTGTTAATTTATCTTTCATTAAATTAGGACGTTAGAAACAGAGTATGCAAACAAAGGTTACTCTTTTACCCTTACTAAGTCCATATAGTTTGTCAAGACAAGCAAAGGCAGCTATTAAATGATCTAAAGAGCTTAAGTAAGTGCTGCCGTGATTCTCATGTACAAGGTTATAATTTAATATATAGGGGCGAGGCTAATAGATACTAATACTGGGAAACGAGAGTACATATTAGAAATGCTAAATAAAGAATATACAATTCCAGAGAAGTATTGGGCCTGTGTAAAATAGGCTATTAAAAAGGCTGCTACAAGGATAACCTTCAAGATTCTACGATTGATAATATGATAAGCAAACTTCAAAGTCTAGCATCAAGTATTAGTGCTATTATGGAATGAACTACAAGCCAATTCAGAGATAAATTTGCAGAGTGGCTGGCTTGCATTGAATATAATGGATTAAAAAATAAGGGAAGTATTCTCTTATCAATAGTTAATCCAGATACAATATCCAAAGCTGATTTACTCCATATTATACAACTACCTAATGGCCTTTTCAAAGCGGTGAGCGGGCCTAATATTAAATATGGTGAGGATGGATACCTGTTACACCAATGGGAGAAGATTGTTAAAGAGAGATCTGATATTCCCATGCTTGATATTCAAGGAACGCTTACAACAGATGAAGGTATTATAATTAACATATTTTAGGGGGTTAACAAATGGGGCTAATGAAATTTTTTAACACTGCCACCAGTTTATTTGATTACAACGTGTGGTTTACTGATTCTACGGTTACTGTTAATATAAATATTAAAAGCGCTAAAGTTTCTGACAAAACTTTAATAAAGTTCTGGGCATTTTATTACTCCAAAATCATGTTTAATTTCAAGGAAACACCTCAACTACAATCAAATTTACTAACAATTTTCAAACTAATTGATGTAAATTATGCCGAAGATAATCCAGACTGTTTTAAAGCCACAGGACTTGATAATTATTATACATACACTAAAGTAAACGGAAACTATGAATTGAAATGTAATGGGGAATTTTTTTATATAGATAATTGTGAGGGTCTAAATACTAATTTCCCATTAGATATAAATACACTTCAAGTTGTAACTTCAGCTGTAGCTATTTTCCAATATGTAAACGATAGATTATCAAAAAATGACGAATCCATGATGATACTATATAAAACATTATCGGTAATGAATGGGTTTTATATAGAAAACACTAGGTGGAGCAACGACTTAATTAATTTAGTTAGCCTTCCTCAAATAGCGTATAGTGAAGCGTTAGATTCAATAAATCATTATTCTTACATGTTTGCAAAAATAATTATTAAAAAATCAATTGAAGAAGGTTTATATCTTTACAATTATATTAATAGACCAGAAATTGAATCAATTGAGAGGAATAACTTTATAAATAAAACTATTTTACCTGATATTGTTATAGCCCATGTTCATATATTAGATAGAGTTTGTTTTTTACACTTAAATTTAGAAGATAGAAATAAATTTATGGGATTAGTGCTTATTAATGCTATTGAATTGCTACTAAATATAAATTCGGCAGATATGGATGATGAAGAAGATGCCGAAGAAAGAGAATTTTTAAAAAATCAATTGATAGATTATTATTATATGAGAATCAAATTATACAGTGAGTTTAAAGAGATGCTTATCAAGAATTTAGAAGATCATGACGAACTTAGCCGTTCAGTATATATGAGTATAGGAAAGAGAATTTATTCTTGTATCTGCGATGATGAACTCTTCGAAGATGAACTCAGTGAAGATGAACTTCGTAAAAAAACCTTTAACATAATGATGTGTATGGCTATATTTATCAAAGGTGAAAATAAATTAAAATTATATTCTAATATTAAAAACCTTGAACACCTACTCGCCAAATCTCAATAAAAGATAGGGTAAATGACTTTTAAATATGTAATATTTAATTAGAATATGAATTTTAAATTTAAGGAGAATAGACATGGGTTTAATAAATTATTTTGATGGTTCGTTTAAGATGATTGAATATAGGGTATGTTTTACAGATAATGTTGTTGCGGTTGATTTATGTTATAAAAATTCTAATGTTACTGATAAATCCTTAATATTTTTTTGGGCATTTTATTATTCCAAAATTATGTTCAATTTTAGAAATGATCATGAACAACAAAAAAGATTTTTAGATATTTCCCTACTAATCGATAAGAACTACGCAGAAGGGAATCCGGACATCTTTCAAGCCATTGGACTTGATAAGTATTATAGATATGCCAATACAAATGGGAACTATAGTTTGAAGTGCTATGGAGATTTCTTTTATAAAAAGAAAGGTGCAGGGCTAAACACTCATTTCCCATTTAACATCAATACACTTCAGGTTGTAACTTCAGCTGTAGCTATTTTCCAATCTATAAAAGATAGAATAATATCTGATGATGAATCTGTAATGATGTTATATGCAACATTATCTACTTTGAATGCTTATTATAAAAAAGAAATTAATATAGGTAACACATTAATTAATTCAGTTACTTTACCCAAAGCAGCATATGATGCAGCCTTTGATCGCTTAACTTATTATGCTTATATGTTTTCAAAAACAATTGTAAAAAAATCTATAGATACAGCTTCATATCTATATGATTACTTTCATAAACAATCAATTGATCCTAAAGAAAAAGATATTCTAATAAACATGAAAATAGCACCTGATATTGCTGTCGCATATATCAACTTTATAAATATATTTTGCGGTGAATGGATTGATACGGGAGAACATAGAAGCAAATTAGTAGGAATGGTTATTAATAATAGTCATGAGCTACTTATGGACATAAATTTACCTTTTGCTAATTCCAGTGAAAGGAAATCTTCAAAAGAAGACCACATGAATTACGTGAATAGGCAGATTGAAATATACAATCAATGTCAAGAGATAGCAATTGAAGATTACAATGATATTGATGCACGAAAGAATTCGCTTGACTGGATTATTGGAGAAAAGATTTATTATCTTATAGATTGTGATGCTAATTATCTTGATGTGGATAATGTCAAGCTTTGTATGAATACTTTCGATCTAGGAATGTATGAATTGGATATAGTTGGAAATGTTGAAAGGCTAGGTAAATTGATAGAAAACTAATTTAATAACTAATAAAAAGTAGAGGCTGAGAATTTACACAACGGGTTCTGCTTACTCAAAGTAGTTTAGATATGAGCTTAGAAATAAAATAATAAGCTTTTAATCACATAGTAAATAATTTACTATTAACCAGCTATACATAAGTTGATGCTCTTTATAAAATACTACTACCGTACTACTACACCGATAATTTTCAATGAATATTGATGAGCTTAAATGAAACTAAAAGTCCTTAGAATGCTGATAGATAAAGGCTTATGCAGAACGATGATATGTAGTGAAACATAGGTCGACAAACTTCGAATCTGGAGGCTGCAAGTTAGAAAGGTGATAGGTTGGATATCCGACAGTTGAAGAGTATTATAATAAAGCTGATAGAAAATCTAAAGTAGTAATGAAATATTAAGTTATTGCATAAAAACAAGAGATATTACTAGTTTAGAGGATCTATTTTATTAAGGAAGGGTTATTATATTACGAAAATTTACAAGCAGGAAGAATGCAGTGGTTTAAATTAGTTAACGATTATCTCATATCTAATCAAAAACTACTACATGAACTAAAAAGGTAGCAAAGAATGAGATAATTAGGGACATTATAATATGTGGGTAATAAGTGAATTTACAACTAATTATAACGCATTTATAACGCAATTCTAAAATAATAACGTATTTTAGTAATAGAATAAAGGAAAAACAAATTTGAAATATCGTTGATATATAAGGCTTAGAGAGGGCTTGTAAAACGTTATATAACCAATGTCAATGAACCGGTCGGCCGGGGGTTCGAATCCCTTCTATCGCACCACAAGAAACCCAGTAACCATTGAGGTTACTGGGTTTTATATTTAATTTACAATTAGTAAAAAAGATGAAAATGGGCCTTATTTGGGCCTTGCTCTTGGAAAAAGATAAAAATAGATAAAATAAATTACGAGAAGATAAGGCAGGATATTGGTTGCTTTGAGGGTGTTTTTACGATTTTTAATTGGAAATTATTTTGTGGATTTTGATAGAAAAATGGAAGTTTTATTAGTTATAATTTTATAAAAAACAGGATGTGCAGCTTAGTAAATATGAAGCTTGTTAGTATCATGATGTTGAGAATGCGAATTATAAATCTAAAATATTACAAGTTAAATTGAAAAATATGGTAGAATATATATAAATGATATTTAGGATTAGTAGGAAACTACGATATCTGAAGGATGTAAAACAAAACGATAATTATTAATTTATCGGATACAGTGCTGTAAGCATAATGTAATTATAAAGCGTGAATCGCATCTCACAACTATATTTGATTTTGGGTTACCTAGGATTGAGACAATTTAATTTGGTAACCTACCTAGTAATGGATGTCACTTTGAAAAAAAAGGCTAAATTGCACATAATCTTGAAAGGAGAGGTTAGAAAAATGTTAATAGGAACAATAAATTTACATGGAGGAATTATCTCTGAATTAAACCTATTAAGGCTTCCCAAAATACTAAAGGACAAATATAAAAATGATTACGTAGAATACTTGAGAAAAGGAATTGTCAAGATGATAAACAATAAGGGATATGATATTATAGCATGTCAAGAAATGCCTTATGAATATTTTTCGAAAATCCAAGATGAATTAGATATAATTGAATACAAAATATATCCAGAGATAGGCTATTTTAAATATGCGCAATGTATTTCTACATTCATAGTAAAAATTGATTTGAATTGTAAATCAATTGATTTAGAAAGCGGAAATGACTACAAAAATAAGTTTTCTAAAATCTTGGTGCGAGATGATATAGAGATTGTTAATGTTCATTCACCTAAAGAAAGAGATGTATGTGAACAAATAGTAAATAATCTTAATATAAATAATAAAATAATATTATTAGGAGATTTTAATGCAGCTAAAGAAAATCAGGTAATAGATTCTAGTAAAAGAGATGATAAAATTAATGTTGAGAACAAAAGGTTTATTGAAGCAATCGAAATGACACCTGATGGAATCAAGAATTTTTATGAAATAGGTACTGATGATCAATACACTTACTTTACAACAAAGGTAAAAAATAAGATTGATCATGTATTTTTCTCAAAAGGTCTCTACAATTATTTAAATTCCGCTGAAGTGATTTTAAATAAAAATATAAATGTAAACTTCTCCGAAGATATTGAAAATGGATTTACAGATCATAGCATGTTAGAATTTAACATCGATTTAGAGTATTAACAGCAGTGTACCCTGCCAAGATGATTGTAAATTGAGAATCATACCCCGTCACCGTAATTGGTTTCAGATTACCTAGGATTGGAATTATTTAACAAGACACGCTTTGTAGCATTATATACTATTTTGATTGCGCCTCAAATACCTTCAACCTCAATTGTTAGCGAAAAAATAAATATCTATGGAGAATGCATAATTCTCAAAACAAATCTTGCATTTAAGTTTATAGTAAATCGAATATTTCTAATGTTTACTTTTATCAGTTAGTTTATCAATTATAGGATTTTTTAAAGTAAATATCATATGGTATTCAAAATTCATATCTGATTTTCTTATTGATACTTTGCTAAGTTGATAACATTGAGCAATCGCTTCCTTTTTACTTGAGCACGACTAATTCCAATTTATGTTGCTGTTTATTGTTAATTTATATGGCTAATATAATATAAGTTTAGATTCAGATCTGTCGTTTCTTGTTTATGCAATCATAATGGTTTGTTTTCTACACACCACAACTTTGAATGATGTTTTGCTAGGACAACCTAGCAGGATAAAGCGATATTTGGTTATCTACATGAACTGTAAAAAAATAGATAAACACAGGTTCTTTGATGCTTAAATCTATTAAAGTCAATAAATAGTGATCTCCGTTATTGATTGAGTAATTGATATCGGACTTAATATATAGAGTTGGAAGAGTTAAATCGATGCATTGGGAGGGTATAGATGATTAGTGAAAAGATGGGAATGAATAATTATTACAATAGATAACATGGAGGAAGAAATGGAACCGAATAAAGAGCATATTTTCAATAGGTTTGAAGACCGCAATAATACATGCATTGAAAAAAATATTTTGTTTAATGGCTATTCAGTTTCACTCGAAGAAGATTTTGATATTATTGAAGATACTAGGTATGTAGATGATTTACAGGGACGTAATTTCTTTTTAGAAGGAGTTGTTGAACAGCTAAAGCGGCTTGGTAAGAAGTATGAAGTTTCTGACACAGAAGGAATCTTAATAGAGGTCAAGAATCGTTTTATAGATATATTAGGTATTGAATGCCCTAAATCTGTGAAGAACTGGATAAAAACGGGTAATGTGAACAGAACGCGAAAGTACAGATACAACAACTATGATTTTTGTCTGGCCTTAGAGATGGATATTAATACCACTAGAGAATTTTTTCTGAAAAACTTTCTAATCAGTCCGTTTAATTATAAGGATAGTGTGGACGCAGTGTATTTTTACTGCATGTGGCATAAAAAAGGAATTAAAACAATTAAAGCGATGATTGAAGAAGCTGATAAATTCCAAACGCTGAATAGTGACGTAACGCAGACCGAGGGAATTGGCCGAACAATCATAGATATTGATGGTGATAATGAGTTTATGGAGTACTTAAGAACTCATTGTTATGACGAAAAATTCCAATTCCAAACAGCTAGAGGTAAAATTATCAACCTTATAGAAGAAAACAAGCAACTGGCGGGAGTGAGTTCTAATAATGCATTATTAGACGAAATATATGGGTATAGAGGTCAGATCCAATATAAAGATACACATAAGGGTATTAGTAAAAGTAATTTACCCGCGTTGTTTACGGAATCATTTCCTAAACATGTGGAAATATCAAAAATTGTTAACGGCACTGAAGTGACATACGAAGTCTTACGTAAAGCGTTGGTCATCATGGAATTTTACAATTATTATCGTGCAAAGGAAAATAAGCCTGTGGATGGAGATAAGGAAAATCTAATGATAATGGGTGACTTAAGAGAATTTTATGATGAAGTCAATGGATCAATGGCTGAATGTGGCTTTGTTCAGTTGTATCTCAGACATCCATTCGATTCACTTATACTTTTTTGTGCAAAAAGTGCATACCCAATAGTTACCTTTAAGAATTTGATTGATAAACAATATTTAGAAATGAATGATGACTTGTTATGAAGTGCTTCATTGGACATCGCTGGAATCCATTTTTATAAACTTTGATGGAAATAGTATATAATCCTGTGAAAGGAGGGAATGATTATGGATAAATATCTACCTGAAGGATATGTATTAAAATTTAATAATCGCCCTGGAGACTATACAGTTGTTAAAGTGATAGGTAAAGGGACTTCGTCTGTTGCATATCGGGCAAAATATACGGATCAGGATGGTCTCGATTCATTTCATATTCTTAAAGAATATAATCCGTGCTATGTAAATTTAACCCGAGATGATGATGGCACTATGAACTGTTCTGAAAATGATAGAAATAAATTTGACACGGGGTTGTCTCAATTTATTTCTGGATACAAAAGACAATCTGAGTTGAGAAATATTGAAAAAATGACAAATCAGACCCCTCCTATTCAGGGCATTTTTGAAGCAAATAATACAAAGTACATGGATGTTTCGTGTTATACAGGAAAGACCTATGATGACTTAAATGTGTTTAATTTGTTTGACCGCATGAAAATCTGCTTATCAGTTGCAAAGCTTGTCCAGTATTATCATGAAGCTGGTTATTTGTGCTTGGATATTAAGCCTGAAAACATATTTATTATGCGGGGAACCATGGAAATGCTACAGTTTATTGACTTCGATAGTGTACGAATGAAATCGGAAATCACTTTCGGAAACTCTTTGTCATATACTAAGGCTTGGGCAGCACCAGAGCAAGTCAACCCTGGTGGATGGAGTGAAATATCTGAGGCTTCAGATATTTATACAGTCGGAGAACTTATTTTTTGGTCAGTTTTTGAGCGTCACTCACGGGTGCAGGAACACCGCCGGTTTTCTTGTTATCCCTTTGCAGAAGGTGCCTTCGCAAAAGAAATGTCGTCTCAAGTTCAGATGTTGCTATCGGATATTTTTCATAATTCTTTGAGATCATCTGCTAAGAATAGATACTCATCAATGGACCAATTGATTACTAGTCTAAATAAAGTAGTAAATGAGTTGTTGCCTAATAAAGAATATATAATTAATTCAAATGTGCATCCGAAAGATTTTTTCGTTGGCCGAGATGAGGAAATGAATGAAATCGAGTTATATTTGCGAGAGAAAAAATTGGTTTTTCTTTCAGGTATAGGGGGCATTGGGAAAAGTGAAATTGCCAAGTATTATCTAACTGCACATAAGGACGAATATAGAAAAGTCTTATATATGACCTATGAAGGTGATTTGGAAACTATGATTTGCCAGGAGGATTCGGTTGAGATAGCCAATTTTGGACGAATTCAAGACGAAACAGATCATAAGTATTGTCAGCGTAAGTTGCATAAAATAAAGGAACTACTAGAGGGAGAAAATCTAATTATTATAGATAATCTTGATATCCAGATAGAAAATATCGATCATCATGAGGTTTGGGAATATTTATTAACATTGTCATGTAGTATTTTGATTACAACAAGATGTAATCAAGCGGAGTATAAGGATATTATTATTCAAGAGCTATCGGGTATTGGGTATTTGAAATCTATCTTTTCATATTATTGCACGTTTGAGAAAGAACAGACTGTTCATGTTGAAGAAATAATAGAAAAAAGGTTGGGCAAAAACACACTTTTAGTCGAATTGATTGCAAAGCAAACGAAAGCAGAATTCTTGACTCCTCTTGCAATCAATGAAAGACTACGAGAATTTGGAATTTTAAGTTTCAATCAAGAAAATGTTAAACTTTTGAAGGATGGAAGTAGTCAAAGTGTTCCTGTGGCAGAACATGTACAAAAGATTTTCTCAATGTCATCAATGAGTTTTGAGCAACAGTTAATGTTAGTTCAATTAGCATTCATGCCATTGAATGGAGTTAAGGCTAATGTGTTTAGCAGATTTTACTCTCTAAAAAATCATAATGATTTGAACTGGCTTATGAATAATGGGTGGGTAAATTGTTGTAGAACGGATAATAATATTCTTAGCGTACATCCTATTATAGCAAGCGTTGCGGTAGATATTTTAAAAAACAATAAAAAATTGCAGGAACATTTTTACGTAACCGCGCTGGTTGCAATGAGAAAGGGTTATGATGATAGTGGTGAGAATCAAAGTATATACAACTTGAGTAATGAAGAAAATGCTATTGTTATAGATTTTTTGAATAGTAAGCTTAAACTGCAAGAAAATATCCATAATGGACTGATACATAAAATAAGAAACAATGATGACAGCAGTGAGAGCCAAAGTATATCTGATTCGAGCATTTTGAGACTTGAAGAGACTATAATCCATGATGTAAAAAAGTTTGTTTTAGAGATGATCTTTGAAAAAACAGATATTGATCAGAAAGATTATGTTTTTATCTGTAATTCAATTGCTAATTTAATTGAAAAGTATTCTTTAAAATCTACAATGGCTGCGGAGTACATTATTCAGTATGTGGATTGGTTTATAAAATATGGAAATATAGAGAAAAAATCTGAGTTAATGGAGTATGTCATTACTATTTATCAGTTTATCAATTCGGTAGGTGTTTTTTGTCCGGATGAAGAGAAAGCATGGGATCAATATGTTAATGTTTTGATAGTTAACGAAAAAAAAGAGATATGCATCAAAATTTCTAAGGAGCACTTGAATGAATCTAGAAAAGCAAAGGACTGGTATTGGGCTGGATGCTGGTGTGCAAATTTAGTTAAATTATATCAAGATGAAGAAGACACATTTCAAGCAAATAAGTATGAACTAATGATTGGCTTTTATTCTTATAGATTAATGCAAGAGAGAAAAACAATTGAATGTAAATACCGTAATGAGCTAATTAAAGATAAGATGATAGATTTTGATTATTATACTAACGAAAACAACAGTATTTTGTTAGTTTTACGGTTCGCCGATATTCAAGAAAAGAAAAGTGATTTGATTCCGGCATTTTTTGACAATTCAGCAGTATCTATGTTACACAAAGCAATAGATTTCCGAGAACGATATGAAACTGAAAAATCTCTAAAACCTACAATCAATAGTATAAAGATAAGGATTAATAGAGCAAAGATATGCATTCGCAGACATAATTATGAAGAAGCAAATAAAATATTACACCAAATTATTGAGTTATATCAAGGTGGGAACTATAACATGACCATTGGTTTATTAGAGGCACATGAACTGTTAGGTGACATTGCTATCCTTGAAGAAAAATATACAATTGCAGAAGAAGAATTCGATTTATGCTTAGAAATTAGTAAAGTTCTTAATATTCAAGATGAGTATTCATTCAAAATCAAATTGGGTAGTGTATACAATAAATTGGGAGATTTGATTCGCTCTGAAAAACTCAATCTAGAAATCTTATCTGACCTTATATCAATCGATAGAGATTGTAAAAAACACCTTTTAGCAGATGCATATTTTAACATAGGAGATATGTATATGCTAAAAGGAGATTATCATTTGGCAATGAAACATTTTAGAAAAGCTGATTCAATATATGAAAAAGCAACAAGGCTTTTTAAATATAATAATATAGGGAGTGCTCGGTGTCATGTAAGGTTTACCGAAATTAGTATGAATAAGGGATTACCAGAAGATGCGACTAAATACCTTAAAACAGCATTGAAATTATTTGTGCAAATGTTAGGGAAAGATCATCCTGAAACGCTAGCATGTAAAGAAAAATTGGATCGTTATAAATCAAATTTCATATAAATAGAATCATTTGAGTAAGAAGTAGTAGGTAAAATTCCTGCTGCTTTTTTATTTTGGAATCCATTTTTATAAACCAGAAAAATTGGATGGTAAGATTAACTTGTAAACAAAAGCAAGATAGTGATTGAATAAATGGAGGAAAGAAAATGAAGATTAATGAAAGAATTAAAGAAATTGAAACATCAATGAAGGCAATGCGAAAAGATGCGTATTACAAAAAAGAAATACTGCAAGAGCTGCTAGGTATTCAACATGAAATGGTAAATCATACATTTGATGAAAGACATGCTGAAAACATTAAATTGAGATTAGCAGATGTAGCCCAACATTTGGAGCAGAAGAATCAGGAGTACGGAAATGTGGCTGAGGAGGCTCTTCAGAAATTTAAGGATGGCTGTAAGTATCTAGGTGGCATGATTGGAAGGGAGATAGCCGGAACTACTGGTGAAAAATTTGCGTTCAGAAGCCTTGAAACATTAAATACAGATCATATTATGCTACAGAATGTAGAACTTAAAAATGGAGAGAACAGAGCAGAATTAGATGCTGTAGTGATTACTTCTAAAGCGATTTTTCTCGTTGAAATAAAGAACTCAACTTACGATATGGTAATTGATGCCAAAGGTAATTATTACAGAGCACGTGGGTATATGGCTTTCGATTATAACATCGGTGAGAAAGTCAACAATAAGGAATACTTGCTACGAACTGTAATTGATTCATCCTTGCTCAAAGATGGTAAGAAACAAATAAAGATTGTAAATCTAGTCGTGTTTGCAAACAGTAAAATAACCGTTGATAATCGTTACAAATATGTACAGAGCTGTTTCTTAAGCCAGCTTCCACATATTATTGATGAGTATAGTGGAGATGATATTTATTCCAATGAGACTATGAGTAGTATTGCTCAGTGCATTCGCGTAGCTGAATGCACTGATACATATCCGATCGATTTTGATTTTGAGCAGTTTAGAAGGAATTTTGCAACTGTTATTGCAATGCTTGAGAATGCAGCTGTATCAAAGGAAGAAATATTTCTCGAAAAGGAAGAGAAGGGGGTTAATCAGGAAGAAATTAGACATGTGGAAATTATGTCCCATATTTTCTCTCCTAAAAATGTAAAGTATGTCAGAACTGCAGCTGCAGTGGCAATTGGATTTTTTACAGCAGTCGCTACGATTAAGCACAATTAGAATGGAGGTGTAAGCCATGAACGATTTTATTAAAGCTTTAGTTTTGGTAGTTGTACTTATGTATATTGTGTCTCCTATCGATGCTGCTCCGGGACCTGTAGATGATATCATAGTAGCCATGATTGGAATTGCAGCGAAGAAAAAGTTGTCAGTTAATAAATAATATTCAGAGAGTTAAATAGTCTAGAAAGGAAGTTTTTATGAGATTAATAAAAAATGTAATGTTACAAATACTGGATAAAAATAATGATTTCAAGAGAAATACCAGATATGGCATTAGAAATCTTAGCTATACAAATCATTGATGGGTCTCAGAATGATAATTATTTGTGAGATCAAAAGGAAAAAGATCGTGTGCTGACAGTCATTTTATGCATATGAATTTGAAATTTTTATAGTAAATGTTGCAGAAGTGCAAAAAACAAAATGGTTGTATTGATGCAAAATATGTCAAGCGATTTCTTACTAGATGGAGTTGAAATAGGTAACCATCCTAGAGAGTTGACCAGGGTTGTAAAATGCATCAAATATTTTTCATATTGGGAAGATGGGGATTATGCTCACGCTTATATAACATGACCGCATTGCGGATATAAGAATATTCGAGATAATTTTAGTTAAAACGATGATTAATGGTATGGTGACTACTAGATTAAGTTAAGACTATACTAAAAAAATAGGAGGATAATGAAAATGAAAAAACTGGCGATAATTAGCCTTTGCGTGGCCTTGCTCATAACAATATTTACTGGGTGTAGCTCCACACCAACAAGCTCGGGCAATGGCGGTAATACCCCTGAAAAGCAAATACCTGACTTGATGGGTGAATGGAAACAAGAAAATAGCAAATCTGATGACTCTTATCAAGCTGCAACAATAATCGGTGATACGATTGCAATTTACTGGGTAAGTGATAATGGCGACACAAAATCACTTTATTGGGCTGGTACCTTTGTCGCTGCAACAACTGCTAACGAAGCTTATTCGTGGACTTCGGAAAATGACCATAATAAAACTGAAAGTGCTTTGCTCGCTTCGAGTGATGATACTAAAACTATGACATACCAAAATCATATATTAAGCTATAAAGTTTCCATTATGGGCACGACTACAACGGTTAAACTCAAAAAGCAATAAAAATGAAAACAAAAATAGGAGAGGGATTTTGTGCATAACCTCATCCAATAAGCAAAATGCTACAGTTGAATTAACATAATTTTATACTCAGTTATTTCATATTTTTTATAATAAGCGAATTAAGTGAAATTAAAAATTTATGTCTAATTAAATATTATAAGATAAGAATAGGCAGAAGGTTCATCAAATCCTCTGCCCATTTTAATGTTAAAATATATGATAGTTGTTGTGTTAATTATGATATATGTACCTCAAAACCGAACCGGTGCACATAAAAGGATCTGCCTACTTTTAGGGTTATCTTTAATTCTCATCTTCAGGCGACTTCTTGTTAAAATGATTTTCAAATTTATCAGCTGCCACCATGTGGGCGCTTTGCAGGGCATGTGCATATATGTCCATAGTGGTTGAAGTTCTAGAATGACCAAGGCGTTTAGATACTGCGCTAGATCCCATATTTTGATTAATTAATATCGTTGCAGATGTGTGTCCAAGCCCGTTGAAAATTACCTCCCTAAGCAAATATTCCTGTTTCACTTCTTTAGGAATTGTTTCATCCATCATTATGGATTCATTGTGTCTACGAATAAAGTTTAAAAACCATTTGGAGATAGTGCTGGGGAATATTGGACTCCGATCAAGCACTGTAAACATAGCATTACAATTATGCCATAAATCACCAAGGTCTTGTTTTACTTTCGTTTGCCATTCCTCATATTCTTTTAACATTGATAATGCTATGGGAGGAAGAGAAATAATCCTTGTAGTACCTGTTTTTGTTGATTTAACAAAGGTCGCTCGGCCAGGCAAATGCTGAAGAGATTTATCTATATTTAGTAAGTGGCGATCATAATCTATATCATTCTGATAAAGGTGGATATTGGGAGTTAATTAAAAAGTAAAAATCACCAGTTATTAGTGATCGTAATATATAATGGGAAGGCATATATAATCTCAGACGACGAAGATTTTGCTAAAAATTTTAATTCTAAAGTATTAATAAATTAAAGTGTTGGCAGATTTGTTGGCAAAATTATAAATCATCAACAATTCTTTAATAACACAACAAAGCTTTAACCCGTTAAGAATCAACGTATCGAAGCTTGTCTAGATTTATTGAACTAACAGAAAGCTATAAGGATAATATCTACGAACCGGTCGGCCGGGGGTTCGAATCCCTTCTATCGCACCATAAGAAACCCAGTAACCTCAATGGTTACTGGGTTTTGTCATTACTTTACAATTAGCAAAAAAGACGAAAATGGGCCTTATTTGGGCCTTACATTTGAAAAAAGATAAAAATAGATAAAATAAATTACGAGAAGATAAGGCAGGTTATTACTAGCTTTTAGGGTGTTTTTTTGATTTTTAATTGGAAATTAATTTGCGAATTTGGAAAGAAAAATGGAAGTTTTATTAGCTTAAATTTCATAAAATCATTAGGTGAGATTTAGCAAATAATAACTTGTTTGTATCATGCAAATAGAGGAAGTAAATTATAAATTTAGAATATGAAAAGTTAAATTGAAAAATATGGTAGAATATATTTATATGATAATTCGGATTGTCAAAAAACTGCAAACTTACGAGTATTTATATTTTGTCAATAAAGGGAGATGAAGAAGAGATGAGCAAGAGAAAGTCTATGGGAATTCAACATTCCATGTGTGTACAACCGACTTTTCTAATTGGCACTTATGATGAGGATGGCAATGTTAACTTTGCTCCAATAACTTGGGTGAGCGTTACTTGTGACAATGGTGACAATGACCATTTTATGCTTGTAATAAGTATGTTTGGCTCAAAGAAAACGAAACTAAATGTAATAAAAACACAACAACTATCAGCTAATCTTGTGAGTACAAATATGTTATATTTAGTGGACTATTTCGGAAGCAACTCTGGGAATAATAGGATAAAGGACAAGAAGCCATATGACTACAGCAATGGCGAAGTTTTACATGTACCTACACTTGACTTAAGTAAATGGGTATATGAATGTCAGGTTAAAAAAATTGTACAAACAGGAGATTCTGATACCTTTTTTTGTGACATTAAAAATGTACAGATTGATAATGATATAGATATATCTAATGGAATTGATTTGACACTATTTGACCCAGTTATATATTTAGGACATTATCATTCTATAGGTAAACATTTAGGGAAAATCGGGGATTATATTAAAGAGGATTAGATTAATCATAAACATATAGTATAAAGTTAAGTTAATTCGACATCTTCTAAAAATGTAAGGGAGTGAATATCTTGGATTACAGAAAGATATTTGACAGTATACCGGATGAATTTGATAAATGGAGACCACATTATTGTAAAGAACTTTTTGCTGACCTTATTGAATACGCAAAACTCGACTCTGAAAAAATGGCTCTTGAGGTCGGTTCCGGAACAGGCCAAGCCTCCGAACCCATCTTAAAGACAGGTTGCTCGTATTTAGCTATTGAATTGGGTGAAAACTTCGTAGAGATTATGAAAAATAGATTCGATTCTTACAGTAACTTTCAAATTGTAAATGCCGACTTTGAAACATATATTTTTGATCATGAACAATTTGATCTGGTATATGCTGCTTCGGCTTTTCGGTGGATACCCGAAAAAATCGGATACCCAAAGGCATATGAGATACTAAAAAGTGGCGGGACGTTTGCTATGTTTGTGATGCATCCCGATTTGCGTCCCGGCCGCGGATACACCGATGAACCTTTATATTCCAAGATACAGGAAGTATACGCCGAGTATTTTCACCCAGAGACTGAATTTACATGCAGTTTTGATTATGATGCACGTGACAAATACGGTTTTGTTGACCTTGAATACCATGAATATCTGAAAACAAGAGAATACAGCGCCAACGATTACGTTTCGTTAATCGGAACTTATTCCGACCATTTATTGCTGCAAGAACCATATAAATCAAAGTTTTACGAAGGCATCAGAGAAGTTATCGTTAATTCAGGTAATAAAATAACACTGTATGACAAAATTACTATGTATCTGGCTAGAAAGCCATAACTCGCAGTATAAGCATAAAATGAAGTTAAAATAGTTCGCTATCTTCTAATCTTGTTACGCAAGGGTAAAATAATATGGCATATGAAATATATAAGGCAACTCAATAAATAGTAATTTAGTAGGAGGTCTAAATAATGGATTTCAGAAGTACATTTGACCGAATACCAGAAACATTTGATAAATATAGACCACGATATTGTGATGAACTCTTTACAGAAATTATTTCTGTATCTGATTTAAATTCAAGCAAAGATGTACTTGAAATTGGTCCAGGGACAGGACAAGCAACAGAGCCTATTTTAAAAACTGGCTGTAATTATAAGGCAATTGAGCTTGGGGAGAACTTTACAGAACATATGAAAAACAAATATGGGACTTATAGTAATTTTGATATTGTAAATGCTGATTTTGAAACATACGATTTTGGAAATCAAACATTTGATTTAATATATTCAGCAGCTACAATTCAATGGATACCTGAAGAAATAGCATTCTCAAAAGCATACAATATATTAAAACCTGGAGGTATTCTTGCAATGTTTATGACCCGTTCAGATGAGAAAAGTACAAATGAAGAACTGTACATTAGAATAGACGCGGTATATAAAGAACACTTTTCTGTTAAGCAGAGATATAATTGTAAAATGAATTATGATAATGTTGTGAATTATGGCTTAATTAATTACAAATATCAAGACTGGAAAAAGGTAAGAACACTTAATGCAGATGAATATATCTCATATATTAGTACAAATTGTGAGCATATAACTTTAGAAGAGCCTTATAAGTCTAAATTTTACACGGGAGTAAGAAAGGCTATTATAGATGCTGGCAATAAAATCATTATTAACGATACTATTCCACTATATCTTGCTCAAAAACCGCTATAAATTCCAATTTGTAGATTTTAAGTAACATAGTTTAGATTCAGTTACGTCGTATCTTTCTTAAGGGGCTACTCAGTAGATTAAAACGTAACAAATAAGGAGGGCAAAATATGTACAATCATGCTCCAAAGGACTATATATGCCCTTTCTGCTTAATAACCAATGGTATAGAAAACGAACATATATATACCAAACAAGCAGATATTGTATATAAAG
>DATCIH010000112.1:0-27095 GCA_036507955.1 Clostridiaceae bacterium
TACCATTAGCATTAGGAATGAGATGTAATATTTTGTTTATATTATTATAACTTCTTGTAAAGCCGTAAGCTTTTCCATCCACAGTTTTAGTTTGAACTATCTCTCTAAAGGTCTTTTCCTTCATAGCTTTTCTTGCAATTAACGCAAGTTCATAGGAAGTGGTATAGTGAAATTCGCTATCTAAGCCATGGGGTGTTTCAAAGTGCGTACCACTTATGCCCATCTGAAGAGCATAATCGTTCATGAGCTTTAAATAGTCTTCCACGGAACCAGAAATCCCTTCTGCAATAGCGATTGCTGCATCATTTCCTGATCTTAGCATAAGGCCATATAATAATTCCTTTAAAGTAATAACCTCATCCTTTTTATAGCCTACAGTAGATCCACTAACATTTGCAGATCTTTTGGAAATAGTTATTTTTTCATCTAGCTTCCCATACTTTAAAGCCACAAGAGCAGTCATCATTTTTGTAGTACTAGCCATAGGAATAAGTTCTTCAGAATTTTTTTCATATAATATTCTTCCTGTATTAGAATCTATGACTATAGCAGACCTAGCATTTAGCACCTTAATATCTTTACTCGAGGCATACACAACATTGAAATCTAAAACAAAACAAAACAAACTAATGAATGTACAAATTCTATAAATTCTAATTTTTTTCATTCCATCACCTCAATTAGCTTTGATGTATCTATTTTTTACTTAAGAAAAATAAATAATCATGAAATCTATACCATATATGCAATTATAAATTTTATAAATTTGGGTATAATATAGATAATCGACTGTATTGGAGGTATGAAATTGATATTTTCCCTTATTATTATATTTTTTCTATTGACCCCCTTTCCTATTTTTGTAAGTTTCATTTATGATGATTTTAATTTTTATATTATTTTATATAAAATAAAAATTGATGTAAAAACCTTATCAAAAAAACTAAAGGGAAAAGCGAATAAAAATTATAATATAAAGGATATTCTAATAACTTTAATTGAGAAAAGAGAAATCTTTTATTCTATTAAGAAAATAAATTTAAAACCACTCTTATATTTTAAGTTAAATATAAATTTGGGATTTTCTGATGCCCAAGCTACTGGATTAATTTCGGGAGCTCTACCATCAATTTATCCCTTGCTTATAAGTTTATTATCCCTACTATTTAATATTAAAAAATACAATTTTAAAACAACCCCAGATTTTAATAACCCTAAACTTAATATAAATAGTAAAAATATAATAATATTAAATATATTCATCATCCTTTATCTTGCTATAAAAATTTACAGATTATACTCATCCTATAATAGAGTAATTAAAAAAACTGTCGTTCAATAAGAAGGGAGACACATTTATGGAAAATCATCCAATAGAAAGCCTTATGAAGTCTACAATGGAAAGTATAAAGGGAATGATTGATGCTAATACAATAGTTGGAAACCCTCTTGAAACTAAAGACGGATCCATGATCATCCCTATCTCTAAGGTGTCCTTTGGTTTTGCCACAGGAGGTAGCGAATTTACTGTAAAACCCCAACATGATACAAAACAGAATTACCCCTTTGGAGGAGGTTCTGGTGGTGGAGTATCTATTAAGCCCGTTGCCTTTTTAGTAATAAATGATGGTAATGTTAAACTTTTATCCTTAGAGCATGTAAATGCGTATGACAAGATGTTCGATACTATTCCCTCCGTTTTAGAAACCTTAAAAGGAATATTGAACAAAAAAGATAAACCTCAAGAAAAAGTAGTTAAAGATCCTATTACTAAAACTGTTAATGAGACTATTACTGAAACTATCAGCGATCCTATTAATGAAACTTAACATAATATATCCTCTTTGATATTTAGTATATTCTTTTGATAGTGTATTCATGTTAGCCGAACATCAAAATACTTCTTCATCTAAAGGTAGTTCTACATCGGAAGCTACTTCTTCATTTAAATCTATTTTTTCATCAAAAGCTAGTTTTTCTAAAGTTAAAAGTTTCTTAATACTATCTAAACCAAAATGTTTTAGGAATTCATCAGTTGTAACATATAAAATCGGTCTGCCTGGGACATCTAGTCTTCCTGCTTCTTTTATTAAACCTTTTTCTGTAAGAGTTACAACGGCGCTATCACTTTTAACACCTCGAATATCATCTATTGACATTCTAGTGATGGGCTGCTTGTACGCTACAATTGCTAAAGTCTCCAGTGATGCTTGAGATAAGGTTTGTCTAATATTGGTGTTTAGCAATCTTTGAACATATTTGCTGTTTTCTTTTTTTGTTATTAATTGATAGCTATCACCTATCATTGCTAGCCTAATGCCTCTATCCTCACTATCATATTTCTCTTGTAAAACATTTAGTATGGATTCTACGTAATCTGTATCACAATCTATAATCTGAGATAAGTCCTTAAGCTTTACTGCTTCACCACTTACAAACAAAACTGATTCTATAATAGATGCAAATCTATCCTTAATGGAAACTCCCTCAATTTCTATTTGATCAATATTTTTATCCTTCA
Organism: Clostridiaceae bacterium; assembly: GCA_036507955.1. Taxonomy (GTDB): domain Bacteria; phylum Bacillota; class Clostridia; order Clostridiales; family Clostridiaceae; genus DATCIH01. The sequence continues at coordinate 2,522 of DATCIH010000112.1, forward strand.
TGCCCTTCCATCCCTTCTATGTAGATTTCTGAAAAGTTATCCACTTGATATACCTTTACAACCTTTAATCTTATAATTTCTAAAAGAGCAAGGAAGGTAACAATAACCTCCATCTTATCCCTACATTCATTAATATACTTAGTAAAATTTAATTTTTTACATGCTTTTATATCTTTAATAAGTTTGTCCATCTTATCATCAACTTTATATAAATCCATAACTATTTCACTTTGAATTGTCACTGTATTTTGCTTACTATCAAATCTTTTCATAAGTGCAGAGTAAATATTATAGATATCAATAAGAGATATACTTTTTAGCACCTCTGATAGTTTAATTTCCTCTTTAACCTGAATAATTACCTCTGGCATCTTTGAATATATAAGACCTGTATCATCTTCAAGCTTCTTAAGATAACTAGCTGCAAGCTTAAACTTTTTATATTCTATAAGCCTTTCCATAAGTTCCTGTCTAGGGTCAATCTCTTCCTGGTCTTTTTCTTCCTTTACAATTGGTAATAAGAGTTTTGACTTTATTTCCATAAGTGTTGCTGCCATAACAATAAACTCCGAGGTAAATTCTAAATCAAGTTGATCTATAAACTTCATATGTTCCAGATACTGATTTGTTATCTCGAGTATTTTTATGTCGTAAATGTCCATTTCATTTTCTTTTATAAGATTTAATAATAAATCAAAAGGGCCTTCATAGTTATCCAATTTTATATTTAAATTCATATGTAATCTCCTATAATTGTTATAAGTATATTATATAGGAAAAATAAAGCTGGAAGCAATAAAATTACTCCCAACTTTATTTAATATTTAAATAGAATTTTTATATAATTTTTTGAAATTATCCTTAATTCCATCTAAAAGACCTGGTCTCTCTATATCTCTATCGCAATATAGTAAAGTTTTACCACAAAGTTTTCCATCTTGGTAATATTCCCATTGGCCTACTATATCACCTTTTTTATAAGACTTCTTATCTGCTAAAAATATTTGCTTATTCGTTATATTGTTTATACTACCTTTTTCAACTATTAAGTTGACTCCATCTTTTGCCTTAGCTATATAGAACCTTTTCCCGTCCTTATCCAATATAACTTTTTTCATGTCTGCATCCTTAATAACTATTGCCTTATGGTCGAACCTAGAAAATCCATAGTTAAGTAGCATGCTGGCATCTCTGTTTCTAACCTTATAATCTGGTGCTCCAACTACGATCGATAGCATCCTTACACCATCTCTTGTGGCTGTTGCAGATATACAATATTTTGCATCATCTGTAAAACCAGTCTTTAAGCCATCACAACCCTTAAAGAATCTTACTAGCTTATTATGGTTTACAAGCCCTATAGGTGTTTTTCTGCCCTCAGTTATAGTCTCCATATAGGTTCCAGAGTACTTAAGGATAGCTGGGTGCTTTAATAGCTCCATAGACATAATTGCTATATCATAGGCACTGCTCACATGACCGGGAGCACTAAGACCGGTGCAATTTTTAAAGGTGGTATCATTCATGCCTAAAGCTTTAGCCCTTGCGTTCATGTCTGTGGCAAAGGCTCCTTCACTGCCGGATAAGAATTCACCCATAGCAACTGCTGCATCATTTCCTGAGGCTATTGCAATGCCCTTTAATAGCTCTTCCACGGTTCTAACCTCGCCCGTTTCAAGAATCATTGAACTTCCTCCCATGTTCTTTGCATTTTCGCTTGCTACCACTTTATCTGTAAGCTTAATTCTCCCACTATCTATCGCTTCCATTGTAAGAAGCATAGTCATTATTTTAGTTACTGACGCAGGTGCAAGCTTTTCATGAATATTTTTTTCATAAAGTATCTTTCCTGTACTTGGCTCCATTAATAGGGCAGATTTAGCATCTACTGTTATCCCCGTTTCCTCAGCCATAACAGGAAGGGATAGTTGAAGCATCAAAAAAACTACTAAACCCATAAATAAGAATAATTTTTTCTTCATTTTTTTATCCTCCTAATTAAAACTCCGCAGTTGTTATTTTTACCAAGAATTTTTTAATTATGAGGCCAATAAGCTCCTTACTCTGAAGTATTTTACACTTATGGAAATCAAATTTAATTTAAAATTTATTTTATTATTTTGCTTTTTATTACCCTATCTTCTTATAGCTCTATGGCGCTTAATACTTCTAATAAAATATTGCTAGAAGCTTCCATATCTCTTCCACGTGTATATCCAATAATATTAGCTTTATCCAATTTATCACCAATTTTCTTTGATTATATCCACTTTATAAAAAGTGTCATATTATAATGAAATTTATGCATAAAAAGCTTGTTCACAAACATACTATTTTTATAATTTAAATTATTATCTATTAATATACTTAATATTTTCTCCATTAACATAGGTAATACTATACCAAAAAATAACAATATAAATAAACACTTTAAAAATAAAACAACAAATTCACCGATTTCCCATCTCATTATATATAATCCCTTGATATACAAGCTACAATATTAAGAAATTTAGGATCCACATAGCCCTGAATAAGTGATCCTATGAGGACTAATACACTAAGGCAAATAAACATAATGCTGTAATTTGAAATTTTAGTCCATAATCTAGGTAAATTTCCTCTATTTAGTTCTTTTAAAATCCTTAGAGAAAAGTTCATTGCAACCACAGAGGCTATTATTATACCCGGAATATAAAATATATTTTGAGGCAAAATCTCAAGTAATACAAAGGTAATACCCTTAAAACTCATATCATTTAATATGAAACCTATGGAAAAGCCGAAGGTAAAGCCCTTTAATAAATCCAAAACTAAAATAAACGGAATACCAATTAACGTAAGTCCTAAGAACCATATCACCAGTAAAAAAGGCATACTATTCTTGAAGGCTTGAAGAAAAACTTCTTTTCCTGAAAGCGTTCCATCCTTTGAAATCTTCATTAAGCTATTTAAATAGTCCCCTAGAAGCCCTTTATCCATATTACCCATATCTTTAACAACATAAATACCAATGACTATACCCGTACAAAGACATAATAGTGAAATCATGTAGAGCCAAATGTTTGCTTTGAAATGATTGTTGAATGCTTCAAATAATGGAATTTTTTTCATATAAATACCTCCTTGCATTTCTTATTCTGTGCGTAACAATCATTTAGACTGTTACGTCTCCAAGACAAGATTGCTTGTTTCTTTTTATATTTATGATGAAAAAAAAATTATATGCCTACTGAATTTTCTTTACTTTTTTCATTCCATTAACTGTAAATAGGACCAATCCTAATGCTATAAATACATCACCTATACTAAACACGTATTTAATTATAAACTTTAAGGGAAATATATCGCCTAAAAACCATAGCCTTGTTGTTTCATCAATAAGCTTATATAAACCTATTGAGCGAACAATTACATGGCTAGGTATGCCAGCCATCAAATAGCTCTGATAGCTTACGGGCATAACACCACCATTAATGATTATTACAATTCCATTTAATAAAAATCCAAAGCCCATAATCAAAATAAAAGGATCTTTTCTGTTAATAAAGGTAAAATAGAGGAGCAATACATATAGTAATATATCTATAATTAAAGTTATAAGGCTAGCATGAATATACCCTAGCCTTACTAACAAATTCATTATAGACTGAAATAGAAATGGGAGTATAATACAATATACTCCTTTGATTTTAACATATTCTAAATTTCTCAATTTACCCTTTAATATATATCCTAGTAAAACAGCAAAAATTAATGCTTGAATAAACATATTATTCCCCTCCAGAGTATTTTCCAAGCTTTTTCAAATACCTTAAATAAGCATCTACTACTTCAGGGTGAAATTGAGTGCCTCTATTGTCTATTACTTCCTGAAGAATCCTCTCATCCGTTAACGTCTTTCTATAAGGACGATCTGTTGCCATAGCATCCACTGAGTCTGCTAGCTGAATTATAAAGATTTCCATGTTTAGCTCATCAGGTTTACAGTTATCTGGATAACCCTTTCCATCATATCTTTCATGATGATGCTTAACAATAAAATTTATTTTATCCATGCCATCAATATCTTTCAATATGTTATAGCCAATTACAGGGTGGCTTTTTATAATCTCATACTCTTCCTCTGTAAGTTTTCCTGGTTTATTAAGTATTGCATCGTCAATACCAATTTTCCCTACATCATGAAGAAGTGCAGCCATATAAAGCTCATCCTTTTTCCATTGATTATATTTTAATTCTGTAGCTATTAGAATTGAAAGTTCTCCAACCCTCTTGGTATGGCCTTCCGTATATTTATCCCTAGCTTCCATAGCATGCATCAAAACATCTACAGTTTGAACATATTTTGATTGAGACTGGGTATATAAAGAAAAGGTATACCTTGCTAACATTATTGGGAATAAAACAAGTATAATCATTAAGTATTTATACTGCCCCTTATAAATAAGAGAAAGGAGTATACCAAAGGGAGCCATTATAAATATAGTTATAAACATTAACCTTGCATTATTTAAAAAGCTGTATATAAAACTTTTTTTTGTCATAAGTGAATACAATGAAGTAATAATCAGAGTATTAGTTATAAAGTATACTGAAGAAAATATAAATATTCTTACTAAGCCAAAAAAATCATAAGACATTTTTGCGTTAGCTCCTAATAAATTGCAAAAGAAATTTCCACTTATTAACGAAAGAATAATAATACAATGATTGAACAGCGTACCATAAAAAGGTGTATTAAATAAATGCTTATATTTTCCATTGACTTTTAAGACCCTTAAAGAAAAACCTAATATTGATATTATGATAGTAATAAAAGGATCAAATATAATATAAGCAGCTAATTGAATAGCAAAGGTAGTTGTAAAAGACATGCTTTTATAAAGGTAAGAAAAGGATTCTGTTATAGCAACGATAATAGAAAAAAATACTATTTCTTCAAGTTTTCCATAATCAAAACTTATATAGTTAAATTTTATAGATAAAAATAATAAAGAAACAGTAATGAAATATATACTTAATAAATAAATTCTAATGTTCATCTGAAGTTTCTTCATTGTCTTCCCCCTAAGTATATAATAAAGGCCGAAGTACTAAATTACCACACCCAAGATATATTAGCTCCGCCAGCAATAGCAATTGCTAAAATAGCAAGTATAGCTGGAACGAATTTTTTGAATTTCATTGAGAAATCCCCCCTTTTGTAAGTAAACAGACGTTCGCTATAGCCTGTTAAAAATCTACTCCGCTAAGAAAGGGAAAACCTAAAATTTAAAACCTAATTGATTGCTTCGGCCTTTATTGTCGAATTTAGAAGCTACTTTTTTGTACTCTTCTATTTATAGCACCTAAAGTAGCCTTGGTGATTGCCTCATTGGTATCATTTTTAATTATTGCTGATCCTACTACAGTTTCTTCATTACCCTGAAGTAACATATTTACTAGAACCACAGTAAATTGTATGTCTCCACTTGATTGAATTATTACCTCTTGAATATCAAATAGAGTTGTCTGTCCAAGAATCTTTTCTACCACCTTTAAGGTGGTATCGGCTATCAACCTTCTACTATTAGAGGTTGTCCTAATGCCACTTTGAGTTACCACATAAATTTCCTCATCATAAATTAATGTGACAGTACATTCAGCTGTGTTGTCTTTGATTGTAAGGGTTATTCCTTCATATTTAATTCTTTTAAGCTTTTCATCGTAGTCCGAATCTATTTGAGCTATACTAATTATCTTTCTATCAACCTTATAATCATATATAGTAATTATTGCTGTTTCCACATCTCGCACGATCTGCTTAGCGGATCTTGTGTTGCTGGCAAGTATATGAATTTCTTTAAGCGCATTCCCTTCAGAAACAATTTTAGAATTCATAACTCCTTCAATTTTATCTATTGTGTCCTTAAAAAGCAAAAAATCCATAAAATAATCCCCTTTAGCTAATTAGTATTTGCAGATATATCAACGTATCTTTATATGTTCTGCAAAAGTAGTAGAAAATCCTTCTTTTATGTAAATATTAAGTATATTTTATTACCTTAGCTTGCTAAAGTCAATACAATTTCTTACATAACATCATGAATTATTTCCATTATTCCAAATTATCTAAGGGGATAAAATCCATATATAATTAACCTACTTTATTTTGCAATCGAAGTTTATCTGCAACCATTGCGATAAATTCGCTATTTGTTGGCTTGCCTTTATCATTATGAATGGTGTACCCAAAAAGCTTATTTATTGTATCTACTTGACCTCTTCCCCATGCAACCTCTATGGCATGTCGAATAGCTCTTTCAACTCTGCTGGCAGTTGTGTTATATTTTTTTGCTATATTGGGATAAAGTTCCTTAGTAACAGCTGATAAAAGTTCTATATTATTAACTACCATGCTAATGGCTTCTCTTAAATACATATATCCTTTAATATGAGCTGGAACTCCTATTTCATGTATTATACTTGTAATCTCTTCCTCTAAATCTATTGGCTGATTTTTATAAACTTTAGCATCTCTTTCTTCAGTCATAGCTACAGACTTTTTTACTTCATTACTAGAAATGGTGTCGTTAAACATCTGCCTTATTCTCTTAGTGAATACTTCCATATCGAAGGGCTTTACTACATAATAATCTGCACCTAAAGAGATAGCTCTCTGGGTTATTTTATCCTGCCCAACTGCTGAAAGAACAATAATTCTTGGCATATGATCTAAATTCATAGAATTCAATCTTTCTAGCACTCCCAAACCATCAAGGTGTGGCATAATAATGTCTAGTACAACTAAGTCTGGCTTTTTTTCTTGAATTAATTTTAAAGCTTCAATACCATCTTTGGCAATTCCAGTCACTAAAATATCTCTTTGATTCAAAAGATAATCGTTCAATATATTGCAAAATTCTTTATTATCATCAGCAATAAGAACCGATATTCTCTTCTCTTCCATTTTAAAGTCTCCTCTCATTTATTCCCATTTCCTAATATTTATAAATTCGACAAAAGTATAATAATTCCTTCTAAATGATGAAAATATTTTCTTTAAAAATTAATAAAGCTTCAAGCAATTGCTTGAAGCTTTATTTCTAATTTGAAATTTGTTAGAAATTTAACTATAGATTTTTAGAATTAATTTTCTTCCTCAAGACTATTACTTTCTCTCAACATCCATTCTATATAAATGCCATAACCAGTATCCGGTTTATTTATAAGCACGTGAGTTACAGCACCTACTAATTTATTGTTTTGTATAATAGGGCTTCCACTCATTCCTTGCACTATTCCTCCTGTCTTTTCTAGGAGAATCGGATCAGTTACTTTAATTACCATGCTTTTAGCTCCCGGATTTTCTTGCTCTAGAAGTTTTACAATTTCAATATTATAAAGCTTTGGTACGGTGCCTTCAATGGTCGTAAGTATCTTAGCAGGACCAACTTTAATTTCGCTTCTAAGAGCTATTTCCATTAGCTTCACTTCTGCAGTATTCATTAATCCATCGCACTTACCGAAAATACCGCATTCAGTATTCTTTATTATGCTTCCCAAAACTATCTCGTCATCCAGAAATATACCCTTTAATTCTCCAGGATTTCCTCTCATGCCCCTTTTTACAGAAACTATTGAGGAGGTTACAATTTTTCCAGAACTTACAGTTAAAATGGTTCCTGTATCAACATCAGTTATTGGATGACCTAATGCTGCGAAATTACGTGTAGTTTTATCATAAAATGTTAAAGTGCCTACTCCTGCAGTGGAATCTCTAATCCACAAACCTATTTTTAAGCTACTATCATTACCTTTAACAGGTTTGATATTTTTTTCGAGTAAAACACCTTTTCTTTCTATCTTCACTATGACAGATTTTCCTTCAGCTTCATTGATTATCGATTCCACATCTTCTGATTTATTGATGGTCTGATTATTAATGCTTAAAATGGTGTCACCTATCTGTATACCGCCCTCAGACGCTGGACTTAAAACTTTACCTTTTTCCAGGTTTATATCGCTTAAAGCTACTACCAAAACTCCCCTGGTGTTTAACTTTACACCTACCGGTTGCCCTCCTGGATAAACAAAAGTTTTAGGCACTGTTGTAACTGCAATGGTCTTAACAGATATTAGTCCTAAAAGTTTAACTTTTTCTGTTATCACATTAGAAGAGTCATTGAAACTTTTTTCAACTATTTGTATAATTGAAGAGTTTTTCAATGTTTGACCTTCTCTTAAAAAAACTGTGGAGGGAATCATTTTAATATTGTAAAGAGAGCCTATCAACAAAATAAGGATAGGAGTTAAAATACAACATATTCTAAAAATTAATTTTTTTCTCATGCTCTCGACCTCCTGTCACATTCTTTGATGCTTTTAAATTTCCCTTATTGAATTTAAATATCCTGTAGTAGTTTTGTATTATAAACCAACAAAATAGTTTTAATTTTTTAAAAATTAAGATTAAAAACAAAATAAACCGTAGTTCAGCTAAACTACGGTTTATTATCATTAATATAAGAAGCAATGAAATTGCTTTGCATATTACTAACATTAATACTATAGAAAGCAATTAGATTGCTTTTTATAGTATTGAACAAATTACAATTATTTATGAGTTATTTTTTTAATTTATTTTTAATTTCTAAAGATATCTGAATAATCTCTTTAGCATGCTCTAAGCTTAATTTAGTCATAACTGACCCTCCAAGCATCTTGCCTATTTCCTTTTCCTTTTCCTCAGAATTTAGTTTAGTTATGGTTGTATAGGTTTTATTATTTACAGTTTCTTTATTTACCAAGTAGTGAACATCTGACATTGAACTTATTTGTGGAAGATGAGTGACGCAAAATACTTGATGGTTTTGTGAGACAAGATACATTTTTTCTCCAACACTTTGTGCGATTCTCCCGCTTATACCAGTATCTATTTCATCAAAAATCACTGTAGGAATTTCATCCTTGTCAACAAATACCGTTTTTAATGCTAGCATAATTCTTGATAACTCTCCACCTGAAACAATCTTCTCTAAGGATTTAAGTGGTTCTCCAGGATTAGTAGCTATCATGAACTGAACTTTATCATAACCTGCTGATGTTAGTTCTCCTTTTTCTATGTTTATTTTAAATATACTTTTACCCATGCCTATATAATTTAATTCTAACTTGACCTTTCTTTCCATTTCTTCGGCTAAAGTAGTTCTTTCATCATGAAGCTTTTCGCCCTGCTCTTCAAGAATTTCTAAAATTTGTTGTCTTTCTAGATTTAATGTAGCAATAATCTGATTCCTATTTTTAAATTGTTCCTCCTCAGCTTTAAGGCTATCTGCATAAGTTAATATATCCTCTATAGTTTTTCCATATTTTTTCTTTAATAAATCTATTTGGTAAATTCGCTTATTTATTACTTCTATTTCACCTTCATCATAATAAACCTCTTCGCTAAAGCCTCTTATATCAGAAATTATTTCTTCTAAATCATAATAAAGCTTTTCTAAGTTATCTATGGTTGGCTTTAGCTTCTCAAAGTACTTTTCTATGCTATGTAGGTTTTTCATAACTAAGCTTAGGTCATCTCTTATTGAAGAGTTTTCCTCAGCTCCTTCATACAAGCTTCCATAGGAGGAGTTTAACGCTTGGGAAATCTTCTCTGAATTAATTAATATGTGATAAGAAGTTTCAAGTTCCTTATCTTCCCCGAGTTTTAACTTAGCGCCTTCGATATCTTCTATTTGAAATTTAATAAATTCCAGTCTTTTTTCTCTATCTGTTTCGCTACCATTAATTTCATTTATTTTATGATTTAATTCATTTAATTTATTATAATTTTCTGTAAAACTTATAAATAGATCTCCTATTTTATCTTTTCCTAAAAAGTCCAAATAAACCAAATGAAATGCAGGATTTAACAAATCTTGATTCTGGTGTTGTCCGTGAATATCTAGGAGCGTACTGCCAATAGCCTTTATAGTAGAAAGGAGCAGCGTTTTCCCATTTATCTTTGCTATGCTTCTACCTGATATAAAGGTTTCCCGACTTATGATAACCATATCTTCATATTCTATTTCCGCATTATCTAGTGCTCGTTTGATATTAGGATTTTCTATGGTAAAAACACCTTCTACGAAGGTTAATTCTTCTCCTGTCCTTATAAGATCTTTACTAAACTTTCCACCAAGTAAATAGCTTATAGCATCTATCAAGATAGATTTACCTGCTCCAGTTTCTCCTGAAAAAACATTAAAGCCTTCTTGAAAGGATATAGATAAATTTTCAATAAGCGCAAAATTTTTAATATTAAGCTGAAGCAGCACAATAAATCCCCCTTATATTTTTAAGGTTCTTATATTTTTTTTAGTTTATTCACTTACAGTTTTTCTAATCTTTTGAGTCAGCTCCTGGGCATCTTCAACAGACCTTACTAGAACAAATATAGTATTATCACCAGCAATAGAGCCTACTATCCCCTCGAAACTAAGAGAATCTAAGGCTTCTGCTGCTGCAGATGCAGAACCGGATATTGTCTTTATAACTACCATGTTGCCCACATTTTCAGAAAAAAGTACAGTTTGGGCAAATATATTTACTAATTTATTTGATAAATAATTTTCTGTAGGTGTTATAGGTGCATATTTGTAGTTCCCATTTTCAGCCATAACCTTTATTAGCTTTAATTCTTTAATATCCCTAGAAACTGTAGCCTGAGTCACGTCCATCCCAATCTTTCTTAGTTCTTCTGCAAGATCATCTTGAGTCTCGATGTTCTTTGTTTTTATTAATTCTAAAATTTTCGCATGTCTTACTACTTTCATTTTTTTACCTCTCCTCATTTATTATGGAAGTATTTTTTTTCTTAGTATGTTGTAATAATCATAGTCATTTAACCTAACTAACTTGCATTTTATATCAGATTTAGATATTTTTATAGATTCCTCGTAAATCTCAAAGGATTCTTGACCATCAACAGTTAAATATACCTTTTCCTGCTTTTTAAAAACCTTAATTTCCACAGTCTTAGAAGAAGAAACCACTATACTTCTACTACCTAGATAATGAGGACAAATTGCTGTTATTATTATAGCTTCTATGCCCCCTTCTACGATTGGTCCTCCTGCAGATAAAGAATATGCAGTGGAACCCGTTGGAGTTGCAATAATAACTCCATCTGCTCTGAAGGTATTGTATAACTTATCATCAATATATATTTCATACCTTGAAATCTTTGATAAAGCACCCTTTGCAATGACTATTTCATTTAAAGAATTAATATATTGTTCTTCCTCTCCTAGGCTACATTTAAGCATCATTCTTTCATCAATATAATATTCCTTATTAATTATCTTTTCTAAATTATCATAAAACCCTGGTAAATCTAAGGCAGATAAAAAGCCTAGATTACCTATATTAATACCCAGTATTGGTATGTCCCAGGGTGAAAATAATCTTGCAGTATGAAGAATAGTCCCATCTCCACCTAAAGTTATTACAAAATCAAGCTCTTTTATATTATACTCTTCAAGATTTGAATCTTTAAATACTGCTATACTAATATTCTTATCAATATTAAATATAGCTTCCTTTATGGCTTTTAGTATATTCCCCTGTGCATCTTTACAGGTATTAATGTTTATGCCTATTTTCACACTACATCCTCCTAACTAAGGGATCCATGAGAATCTTTCACTGTATCCTCTATAATTTTTCTATCGAATTTATCTTCTTCTGATCCATCTTTTGTAAAATATAATAAATATTCTAGATTTCCTTCCGGTCCCTTTATTGGGGAATAATCTAAGGCTTTTATATTAAAATTATTTTTTTCCACAAAATCAACTATTGTATTTATTACCTCAATATGAACCGCGGGGTCCCTTACTACTCCTTTCTTGCCCACCTTTTCTCTACCTGCTTCAAATTGAGGCTTTATTAAAGCAACAACAGCTCCACCTATAGATAAGAGATTGCTTACTGGTAATATTATTTTTTTTATGGATATAAAAGAAACATCTATGCTTGCAAAATCTGCTACTTCACCAATATCTTCAAATGTAAGATATCTTACATTTTTTCTTTCTATGCATACAACTCTAGGGTCAACTCTTAGCTTCCAAGCAAATTGTCCATAACCTACATCAATGGAAAAAACCTTTGAGGCACCATTTTGAAGCATACAGTCTGTAAAACCTCCTGTGGAGGCTCCTATATCAAAGCAAACCTTATTATTTAAATTAATTTGGAATTTATTAATAGCCTTTTCAAGCTTTAAGCCACCTCTGCTTACATAGGGTAGTGGGTGTCCCTTAAATTCTATTACTGAATCAATATTAACATTTTCACCACATTTATCAACCCTTTTGCCATCTACAAATATATCGCCAGCCATTATACTTCCCCTAGCCTGTTCTCTAGCTGTAAAAATACCTTTTTCAAGTAATAGTAAATCTATTCTCTTTTTGTTACTCATTTTCTACTCCTATAGTGAATTTATATAATTATTCTATATTAATTTTAGGATACTCTCAACTATTCCATTTTTATCAAGGCCATATAATTTATATAGAATATTGACATCACCATGAGTTATAAACTCATCCTTAAAGCCTAAATTTGTTACCTTAACTTTATGACCCTTTATATTGATGTAATTTAATACTGCACTTCCAAAGCCACCAGAGAGTACATTATCCTCAACCGTAATTATATTTGTACATTTATTTGAGAAATAGTCGATCATATTAACATCTAAAGGCTTAATAAAGCATCCATTTACTACAGATACATTAATTCCTAAAGTCTTTAATTTGCTTTGAGCTAGCATGGCATGTTGCACCATTTTCCCCACAGCAAAAATTACTAAAGTTCCTTCTTCAACTATGATTTCCCATTTTCCTAATTGAATATTATCCATTGGATTAAGACTAATATTGCTTTGGTCCCCTCCCCTTGGATATCTAATGGCCACCGGGAAATTCTGTTTTATTGACCAGGTCAGTAGTGATTTCAAATCGTCTGTACATTTAGGGGCTACTATGGTCAAATTAGGAATATGATTTAAATAAGATAAATCAAATACACCTTGATGCGTTTCTCCATCTTCCCCAACAATTCCTGCTCTATCAATAGCAAATACAACTGGTAGCTTTTGTATACATACATCATGTAGTATTTGATCGTAAGCTCTTTGGAGAAAGGTAGAATATACTGCAAATACCGGTCTTAGGCCTTGTGATGCCATCCCAGCTGCCATAGTTACCCCGTGCTGTTCTGCAATACCCACATCGAAAAATCTATCTTTAAAAGCCTTAGAAAACTCTGATAGGCCTGTTCCATCAGTCATGGCAGCTGTAATTCCAATCAGCTTATCATTTTCTTTTCCAAGCTCAACCATTGCCCGTCCAAAAACTGAGGAATAAGTAACAATCTGTGGAGATCGCAATTCTCCGTTAGCAGAATTGAAGGGTCCTATACCGTGGAATTTATTTGGACTTTTTTCGGCAAAATTATAGCCTTTTCCTTTTTTAGTAATAACATGTATAAACACAGGACCGTCTATTTTCTTAGCCTGTGATAGTACCTTACTTAGTTCTTTGATATTGTGTCCATCTATTGGTCCTAGATAAATAAAGCCCATATCCTCAAAAATCATGCCTGGTACAATAATTTGTTTTATTGCCCCCTTCATTTTTTCAACAGAATTTATTAAATCCTTTCCAATTACAGGAATTTTATTTAAAGTATAGTCAAAGCCTGCTTTAAATTTATTATACTTAGGATCCACTCGTATCTTACTTAAATATGAGGAAAGACCCCCTACATTTTTCGCAATAGACATTTGATTATCATTTAATATGACTATAAGCTTATCTTTCCTGTAGCCAGCATCGTTTAATGCTTCAAAGGACATGCCTCCTGTGAGGGATCCATCTCCAATTACAGCAACAACCTCATAATCATCCTTATTTATATCTCTTGCCCTTGCCATACCTAAAGCTGCAGATATAGAAGTGCTACTATGACCTGTTTCGAAAAAATCATATTTGCTTTCTTCCCTTTTAGGAAAGCCACTTAAGCCACCGTAAGACCTAAGACTATCAAACTGATTTTTTCTTCCAGTTATTATTTTATGAACATAAGCTTGATGGCCTACATCCCATATAATTTTATCATGATTTAAATCAAGTACATTATATAAGCTTAAGGTAAGCTCTACTACTCCTAAATTAGAAGCTAAATGACCACCTGTTTTTGATACCTTTTCAATAAGAAAGTCTCTTATTTCCTTGGCAAATAAATCTAATTCCACTAAAGTCATTTTTTTTATTTCGCCAAAGTCTTCGAACCTATCTAGTATTTCATACATACATTCATATCCTTTTTAAGTAAAATTAAAATTCTCTTTTAAGTAAAAAGTCAGTAAGCTCAATTAGTTCTGATGAACCTTTACTTAAAGACAATAATAAGCTTTTACATTCCTTAGTTAATTCTTCACATAAATTTATACATTTACTTAGGCCAAAAACCGTAATGAAATTAGTCTTGTTGTTTTCAATGTCGCTATTAACGCTCTTCCCAAGAAGCTTGCAATCACCTACAACATTTAATATATCATCTTTAATTTGAAAGGTTAGTCCGAGTTTTTCTCCAAATTCCTTAAGTATCTCTAAATCTTTCTTTGAGGCTTTACCAATAATCCCACCAGCCATAACTGCTGCACATATAAGAGCTCCGGTCTTCTTTTTATGCATATAATAAAGCTCCTCTAAGGATATTTGATGACCTTCGCTTTTTATATCAACCACCTGTCCACCAATCATTCCCTCTACTCCAGAGGCTTTACTTATCAAACTTGAGGCTTCAAGATATAAAACGCCTCCACTTAAGGAACAATAAAACATAATATTCATTGCTTCATTTAATAAAGCATCCCCAGCTAGGAGTGCCATTGCTTCACCAAAAACAATGTGATTCGTTGGCATTCCTCTTCTTAAGCTGTCATTATCCATTGTGGGAAGATCATCATGTATTAGTGAATAGGTGTGAATCATCTCAATTGCACAAGCCATAGGAATTATGTCTTTGTAATCCTCCTTATATAATCTATAAACTAGTATCATAAGTAAGGGTCTAATTCTTTTCCCTCCAGCTTTAACGCTATAATCCATAGCTTCGTATATTTCCTTATTGAAACTAGCTAAATTATGTTTTTCATACATATATGAAGCTAAATAATCTTCTACATCCTTTTTAATTAGTTCTATACCCATTTATTTTCCTTTCCTTTATCCTAAGATAAATTGCTCTCAAAATCCACCAGCTCACCTTCATTTAATAAGCTAACCTTTCCTTCTGCATCAGATAGCTGCTTATAAAGGCGACTGCAAAGCTTTATGCCTTCTTCATAGCTATTTAAGCTCTCCTCTAAAAGCATATCTCCAGCTTCCATTTTGCTTACTATATCATCTAGTTTTTTAAGTAGTTCATCATAGCCCTCATTCTTTTTAGCCATTATATTACCTCCTTACCTGCAAAAGTTCCTACTACCATGCCATCCCTTAAGCTTATTTTGATTTTTCCTTCCTTAAGAAGTTCTTTCTTTTCTTTTATTAGCTTATTATTTTCATCTGTTATTATGGCATAGCCTCTATTTAGCACCTTTAATGGATTTTGTGCTTCTAATAGTTCTCTCTTACCTATAAGCTTTTCCTTAGCAACGGAAAGCTTAAGATAAATTGCCCTGTTAAGCTTTTCCTTAGCTAAATCCAAGCCTTTATATTGATTAGCTATATATGCTTCTGGTCCTAAGTGGAGTAGATTTTTTTTAATATAGTCTAAATATTTATATCTATTAATTATATCCTTATCTATAAGCTCCATTAATTTCTTTTTTGTATTAAGTAGCTTATAATTGGCTTCATCCAAACTAAAGGCTGCGAGTTCAGCCGCGGCTGATGGAGTTGGCGCTCTTCTATCTGAAACAAAATCCACTAAAGTAAAGTCTGTTTCATGGCCTACACCGGTTATTATTGGTATTTTTGAATCATATACAGCTTGTGCTACCTCTTCTTCATTAAAAGACCATAGTTCCTCTATGGAGCCGCCTCCTCTAGCTAATATTATCAAATCAATATCCTCTCGCATATTTAATTCCTTAATACCCTTAATTATATCCTTACTAGCTCCTATCCCCTGAACTAAAGAAGGATATATAATTAAATTTATACCTTTATTTCTTCTATGTATAACATTTATTATATCTTTAACCGCGGCTCCTGTTGCAGAAGTTATAACTCCTATATTATTTACATAAGTAGGTATTGGTTTCTTGTGAAGGTCATCAAAATATCCTAAGCCCTCTAGCTTGCTTTTAAGCTTTAGATATTTTAAATAAAGATCACCTAAGCCTTCCTGGTTCATTTCATCGCAGTAGAGCTGATAGCTGCCTTCCTTAAGGTATACAGATACCCTACCTTTCACAACTACCTTCATACCGTTTTCTGGGAAGAATTTCAATTCTTCTGCCTTTGATTTAAACATGACACAATTGATTTTAGAGGTATCATCCTTAAGGGAAAAATACATGTGTCCACTATTATGACTTTTATAATTTGAAATTTCTCCTGTTACATTAGCATTATTTAAAACAAAATCATTGTCTATATTTTTCTTAATATAATTGTTAAGTAAAGATACTGAGAGAGTTTTAAGGTACATTTATTTCATCGCCTCACAGGTATTTTGTATAAGCATTACTGTAGTAACTGGGCCTACACCACCAGGTACTGGTGTAAGGTAAGCTGCTTTATCTAATACATCTTCATAAAAAACATCCCCTAATATCTTGCCATCAACATAAGTGGTACCTACATCAATAACTATTGCCCCATCCTTTACAAAATCAGCTGTTACAAAGGAAGGTTTACCAATAGCGACAATTAGAATATCTCCACTCCTGCAAACTTCTTTAAGATTTTTAGTTTTTGAATGACATATAGTAACCGTGGCATTTTCCTTTAATAAAAGCTGAGCTACTGGCTTTCCTACAATATTACTTCTACCTATTATTACCGCATGCATGCCGGCCATGCTGCCTATGGTTGTTTTTATTATTTCTATTATAGCCTTTGGGGTACAGGGAACAAAAGAAGCATCTCCCTTATAAAACTTACCTGTATTAATATCTGTAAGTGCATCTACATCCTTCTCAAAAGATATGGATGAAGTTATCTTTTTTTCATTTAAATGCTTAGGAAGCGGCACTTGCATTATTATACCATCTATAGTCTCATCCTTATTTAAAGCCTCTATACGGTCTATTAGTTCCTTTTCTGATATGTCTATAGGTAAAGCTATATCTAATCTTTTAACTCCAAGCTCATTACATAGCTTAGTTTGACTTTTAATATAATTTTCTGAGCCACCATCATTCCCAACTAAGATTCCTGCTAAGCAAGGAGATCTAAGGCCCATTTCCTTTCTTTTTACAATAAATTCCCTTATCTTTTCCTTATGCTCTGCTGCAATAACTTTTCCATCTATTTTTATTCCCAATCTCCCCACCAACCTCTATATATTTTTCGGGATATTAGCTTTTTCAATAGAAATATTTGCCAAAACTCCATTGATGAAAGCCGCGGATTTTTCTTCAGAATATTTTTTAGCAAGTTCAATGCCCTCGTTAATTATTACTGTATCTGGTATTTCTTCAGCAAAAATTATTTCACAGGTACAGAGTCTAAGTATTGCTATATTTATCTTTGATAATCGATTTAATTTCCATTTTACAAGATATTTATCTATTATAGTATCAATATATGGCATATTTTCTACAGTGCCTTGAAGGGTTTTAGTAATATAGTCAATATCTAACCCCTTAATATCAGAAGCCTCTCCCTCTATCAAATTTTCAAGTAAGACTTTATAATCTTCCTTATTAATGGACATCTCAAAAAGTAATTTCATTACAGTCTCTCTAGATTTTCTTCTGTTCATCTATTTTCCTCCTTAGGTAGACATCTTAATTATTATCATCTTTATTGTAATTATACATTTATAAGTTCATTATACAGTTTAATTTTATAAAACGAAAGCTTTATATGGAAGGTAACCGTAACATCTAACAAAAAACAAAAAAACTCTTCATACGAAGAGTTTTTAATAAGTAATTTATATTTCTTTATTTTCTTCTTCTTTTTCTTCCGTTACAAACACTACATTTTGTACATGAATATTAACCTCTGATACAACAAGTCCAGTCATAAGCTCTACAGCTTTCTTTACGTTATCTTGAACTTGCATAGCTACTTCTGGAATTTTAATTCCGTACTCTACTGCAAGATATAAATCTATAGTCGCGCTATTTTCTCCTACTGTAACCTTAACACCCTTTGACATATTTCTTTTGCCTCTAAGTATCTCAGCTATCCCACCTACTAAACTGGCGCTCATTCCAATAACACCTTTAACTTCAGCGGCAGCAAGACCTGCAATTACACATACTACATCATCTGATATCTTAACAATTCCTAAGTCAATCTCTTTTTTTATTTCTTCATCCATTACTTTACCCCCTAAGTTAATTTGCTTCATGGAAGCTTTCCTCAATCATTATATCAAATATAGCTTTTTAATACAATTATTGTTTGGCATTTATTTCTACGTTATTCATTTTTGTAACGTCCATAACTGTACTTTGTATCTCTTTACTTTGCTTATCTGTTAGCGCTTTAACCAATACAGTAACCACAACCTTATCATCTTCAATTGTACATACTGTATCAGTATATCCCTTCATCTTTAAAAGACTTTCGATTTTAGTTGAATTATTCTTTTGAACTACCATTGCTGCATATTGGTTTGAGGCATTATCTTTACTTTCCTTTGAGACATTCTTGTCATCAATTATTGTCTGTAGCTGTTGAAGTACTTGAGTTATGCTGTGATCTCTAGATAATCTAACCTCGCTAAATATGCTGGTCGTAGTAGTTTTTGCAGTATTATCCGTGGTTGATACAGCATTTTTCCCTGAAGTGTCACTCCCATTTACATAAAATGGACTATTCAGTTTGGTAGCCAAAACCCCTGCGCAGACAATTAGCACCAACAATACTACAATAATACCCATTTGTTTTTTATCCATTTTCATACCCCCTATCACCTTTAATTAAATTATATGCTATTTTTTCATCGGATATACATTCACTTTATCATCTGTCATACCAAAAAGAGAAGTAACTGCTTGAATTATTTGAAGTCTTATACCTTCATCATTAGCTCCTTGTGCTGCAATGACCACCCCTGAAATCCTTGGGTAATATTTTTTTATTATAAGTGGAGAAGTTGAGCCATTATCATCGTTGGTTACTACAATAGTACTGCCATCCGTATCGGTTGTATTGACACTACTTGAACCCTGCATATCCTTTTGATTGGTTTCACTTTTAGAAGTATTGCTATTTACCGCTGGTACCTGTTCTTCACTGCTATCTATGTGAAGCATAACATCAACATTTCCTACTCCTGCAATTTCCTCTAATATACTAACCAATTCATTTTTTTTACTGTTCTCATAATTTAATATGCTACTATCTACACTAGTAGAATCACTATTATTATTATTTACTACTTTATTTGTTTTAGTAGTATCATTAAAAACTCCCGCACCAAGGACAATCAATATACCTACTAAAGCTAGAATAAATAAATTACCAACGTTTTTACTCTTTAGCTTATCTTCTAGAATACTTTTAAGTTTTTTAAAATCCAACTTGATGACCTCCTAACCAGTTCTATAAACCTTTATAATACTTTGAGCTATGCTGTAATTGCTATATATTAGCTCTTTTATATCACGACTTATGCTGTCATCTGCTTCCTTTTCCTTATCGATTATCACCGCCTTTTTTGAATTTTTATCAAAATAAGAAACCGTAATTCCCTCAATCGAAACTATTTTACTGGTCTTATCATATTTAACTACAGCCCCAACATCAAAATCTCCGCTAGGATATTTAATAATTAAAGATTGTTTTAGACTATTTTCCAAATTACTTTGAAATAGACTTAAAGTTTTTTCTGTGCTATCATCAGCATTTACAGTATTCCCATCACTTATAGGGATATATTTATTTATAGTACTTTCCATCTTGTTTATATTAAAGCCAGCAGCATACAAATTTATTATTGGCCTAATTAGTATCAATACAAGTATTAACCCAAGTACAAATTTAGCATACTTTTTTTGATTATTATCAGGTAATATCATCTCAACAATTATGATAAAAATTATTGCTGAGGTAATACTCACTATATAGGTTTTAAATACCTCCATTTGGATCCTCCTTTAACCACCAACTACCATCCGCCCTGCGGTGGCCAGTATTGCTATCATTATAAAAAACATAACCGATATACTTATAAGACAGGAGGTAACAAGTACTAGGGAATCTCCAGATGAACTTATAGCATTTACTAATTGTTTATTGCAAATCGGTTCCAG
This sequence comes from Clostridiaceae bacterium, assembly GCA_036507955.1. Taxonomy (GTDB): domain Bacteria; phylum Bacillota; class Clostridia; order Clostridiales; family Clostridiaceae; genus DATCIH01. The sequence goes on from DATCIH010000112.1 coordinate 23,007, forward strand.
TATAGCAGCAGTAAATTTAAAAATAAGAGCCAGAATCAGCACCTTAATAATTGGATATAACACTATGATTAACATTAGGATAAGGCCCAAAACGCTTACAGCATTCTTAAGAAGTAGAGAGTAACCAGCTACAGTAGTTACTGCATCTGATAGTAACTTGCCTACCACTGGGACAAAATTATCCACAGCAAATTTTGTTGTTTTAACCGTAACTAAATCTATGGTTTGTGCAGATATACCCCTTATAGTCATTATGGCTATAAATACTGTCATGATTATGCCTTGTCCCCAAAGAGCTAAGGAATTTAAAAGCTTAGAAAGTCTCTCTAACTTAAATTCTTCATGAAGGTTATTTACAAATTGTAGAACAAAGGAAAATAGTATTAATGGTAATATTATATTCTCAAATAAAGCTACACCTATATTTGTTGAAGCTAAGATTATAGGATCTAGAGTAGCAGCCTGGGAAATACCTCCTACTGAAATTAGCAAGGTCATTATTATTGGTAGAAGGGAAGCCATTAAATCAGATATCTGGTTTATAGCTACCTTTATACAATCCACCCCTAGATAAAAGTTTTTAGCAATAAGCACGATAATCAAAGAATAACAAGCAAAATATGCCACATCTGCAACCTTGTTATCAGAAAAGGCTCTCTGAAGATTGTTCATTAACGCGCAAATTACAGCTATTATTATTATCATACCCATAAGCTTCATTGAGTAAGCTAGCTCCCTAAACCCGTAGCTTACAAAAGCTTGTACTAAATTACTTAAAGATATATTTCCTTTTTCACCCTTTGATGCTTTTTGTATGTAATCTCTTACATTGATAGTTTTTAACGCATCATAATCATTTCCTATTTTTGATATATAGTTATAAAGCTGATTTAAATCTGTATTTTCTGTAGTTGTCACCTGAGAGCCTGAGGTATTACTATCTAGAGTCTCTCCTTTTACGTTTATAAAACAAAATAAAGTTAAGAATATTATTAAAGAAATCATAAATAATTTATTCATTTTCCCTCCTGTAGCCCTCATAAGTACAAAACAATTATCAATTGTTTTGCCTCTACATAATCTTTAGAATAGATTGCAATACTGTCATCATAATCGGTATCGCTAAAACAATTATTAATAGCTTCCCAGCAAATTCTACCTTAGAAGCTAGGCTACTTTCTCCAGCATCCTTACATATTTCACTACAAAAGGAAGATAAGTAGGCTATAGCTAAAACCTTAAATACAATATTTAAATATATAAAGTCTATATCAGCCTTTATGGCAAGTTGTTGTAACAGCTGCAATAGAAGAGTCATTTTGCTTACCATAAATAAAAATATTAGTATACCTGCAACTATACTTATTTGAATAGCTATATCGTTTCTTCTATCTTTGAAAATTAATATAATAAAGAGAGCTACAAAGGTAAAAGCCACTATTTTAACAATTTCCATATACTACCTCACATATTGAACATAGTTTTAACTGCTGTAAAAAGCTTATTTAGAAGGCTTACGATCATCATCAGTATTATTATTACACCCGCTAAGTTTGTTATCATAGCAATGTCATCCTTACCTGCACTTTTTAATACCTTATCTAAAACAATGATTGCTATTCCAAAGGCACCAATTTTTAAAAGTAAATTTATATCTAACATACTTGTCCCGATTCCTCCTTCTATAAGAGCAATATCACAATTATCGCACCTGCTGATACACCTAAGCCTCTGTACATTTTAAGATTCTTGTGCATTTTCTCTTCTGCTATATCTAATTCCTTATTTATATTTTTGAATATCAGATTAAACATATTGTTTTGACCTTCAATATCAAATTGACCTAAAGTTTTAGCAAAATCCATCAATAAGGTTATATCTTGAGTTTTTAAACTAAGATTTTTAATGTTTATTTCTATAGCCTTTTTAAAAGCCTCATAAACACTTTCAACCTCATTAGAATTTAGTATAAGAGCCATATCCAAGTATAATTTCTTTATTGGCTCTCTCATTTTGAGACCTATGCTTTCGAAGGCCAAGGGCAGTGGAGTATGGGAATATGCTATTTGATTTTGAAGTTGTTGCATAGAATCTTCAAGTAATCTAAGCTCCACTACCCTTTTTCTTAAACCTTCTCCATATATAAAACCAGCTAAGCTACAGGAAATAAAAACTATTAATGAACCTAATATTTTGAGCATATTATCTCCTCCATATTTTTTCTCCTTTAGTAAAATCATAAACATATTCAATGGTTCCTGTACCCTCACTGTTGCTAAGCACGATACCTCGTTTAAAAACTTTATTCCCTATTAAGTCTTTAAAAACTTCTCTATTTGTTAGGTCCTCTATACCAAAGCCATGAATGGTTGTGATTAGCTTCACTCCTGAGCTAAGTGCCATAAGAATGCTTTCTACATCCGCTTTAGAGCCTATCTCATCACAAATTATAATATCTGGGGACATACTTCTTATAGCCATCATAATACCCTCTGATTTAGGGCAATTATCGAATATATCTGTCCTAATACCTATCTGAAGCTGGGGAATACCATTATAGCAACCTCCGATTTCACTTCTCTCATCAATAATAGATATTTTTTTACCTCTAAATTCTAAGCTAGGCATACCATCAGATAGCTTTCTTGCTATATCTCTCAAGATAGTTGTCTTACCACACTTAGGAGGAGAAATAATAATACTGTTATAAACATTATTATTTTCTACAATATAAGGAATTACCTTATTGGAACAATCAATTATTTCCCTGCACACTCTTACATTTATGGAACTTATATCCTTTATTGTTTTAACTTTATTTCTTTCCATTACGCAATTTCCACATATGCCTACCCTATGCCCTCCCTTTACTGTAATGAAACCCTGCTTAAGTTCTTCACTAACCGCATAAAGAGAAAAATTGCTGAGCTTATAGAGTATATTTTTCACATCTTCCTTAGTAGGATAATAATCCTGTTGTATTTCGTGTCTTCCAATCTGGAGTAATAAAGGCTTATCCACCTTTATTCGTATTTCTTCTAACTCCTTTATCTCTAAGCTCTCTATTATTTGTTTAATATTATTTGGAAAAATATCCAAAACTGCTTTTGTATCTATCATTTTAATCCCCCCATATAACATCTCTATTTTAAAACAAAAGAAAATATGCTAATAATCAATAAAAAAATAGTACAAGCAATAATATGAACTTCAGTTGCATTAGAAAAAACAAAAAAAGCTACTTAGAAATCTTCTTGATTTCTAAGTAGCTTTTTTTCATATATTATTTTATTGCAGAGTATCATTCTTTTTTAAATCAAAGGGTTCATGACAATTAGGACAATTTATACTTTCTTCCTTATCCATGATGTCCTTGTCGAGATTTATGATATCATTGCATTTTGGACACTTTAAATGCACATAATTGTCATAGTTATCTTCCTCATAATCATCTGAGTTATCGTCACCTTCAGAATCATCTCCAAAAAGTTTCTTTTCTACATCGTATAGGTCATTATCTAAAGTCTCTATGAATTCTTCTGCCTCTGCTTGAGCCACATCTAATTCATCTATTTTTTGAGCTATAGACTTTAATACTGAAACAATTTCGCAAAGGACCCTTTCTTCCTTTGTTTTATCTTTCATATCTAAGCCTTCCATTAGTCCATCGATATAAGCCACTTTTGATGTTATAGATTTCATAATCTCACTCCTTTAGTAAAATATAATATGGATTGATAAACTCCAATACCAGTCTTACTATAGTATTGACGTGAACTTACCCTCCACCTTAGAGGTGGGGGCTTCTTGGGTAATGTCCTCTAATGAGGACAAATTTACCAAGCTAACAAGGTAGAACCAACCTCTCGTATATTTAGACTAGCATTATAATCTCTATCTATGATAAGTCCACAATAATCACACTTATATACTCTATCTGATAAATTAAGAGTATCTTTCTTGTTTTTGCAATTACTGCAGATTTTAGAAGAAGCATACCATTTATCTATTTTGATAAATTGCTTTCCTCTATCTTCTAATTTGTACTTTAGTAAATTTCTAAACATACCAAAACCATTATCTGAAAGA
>DATCIH010000113.1:0-21206 GCA_036507955.1 Clostridiaceae bacterium
CTTTCATAGTACAACTTTGCCATTTTCAAATTCCTCCTAAATATTTTATATATTGTTCAAAAAATAATAAAACAGACTCTCGCTTGGGGCGAAAATCTGTCGCGGTACCACCCAAATTAAACTCAAAATTTTAACGATATACTTCTATACCGGCACAGCTTACTCATATTTCAGCCTGCAACTCAAAGGTGAGCATAAGCAGCATATTTGCAACCTTTCACCCTTAGTCGCTCTCTTAAAAATATTAGCCTGCTTATTTATCCTTGTCATAGTCTTTTATTTTTAAAATATAACACTTATATAGAAGTATGTCAATAAATATTTAATGCATAACCTGTATAATTATACAAATATCATATAATAACTTGACATTATTATGGCATGGGATAAAATAGAGTATATTATGTTAATGCTTAGTTAATCGGGGGTGTAAATATGAATAGTGATGAAATAACAAAAGGTGTTGCTAGAGCACCACATAGGGCGCTTTTATATGCTATGGGATATCTTCCAGAGGATTTAAAAAAGCCTTTAATAGGTATAGTTAATGCCCATAATGAAATAATACCTGGACATTTTCATCTTGATGAATTGGCTCAGGCTGTAAAACTTGGAGTAAGTGCTGCAGGTGGAACACCAATAGAATTCCCAGTAATTGGAGTCTGTGATGGTATATCTATGAATCATAGTGGAATGAATTATTCACTTCCAAGCAGGGAATTAATTGCTGATTCCATAGAAACTATGGCTATGGCACACAAGTTTGATGCTTTAGTTTTAATTGGTAATTGCGATAAGATTGTTCCAGGAATGCTTATGGCAGCAGCAAGGCTTAATATACCATCTGTTTATGTAAGTGGTGGGCCTATGCTTGCAGGTAAGATGGATGGAAAAAACATAGATTTAATACATGGTGCTTTTGAGGCTGTAGGAGTATATGCAGATGGCAAAATTACTGATGAAGAACTAGAAAAGATTGAATGTGCATCCTGCCCAACCTGCGGAAGCTGTGCAGGGCTTTTTACAGCTAATACTATGAATTGCTTAGCAGAAGCACTAGGTATTGCTCTTCCTGGAAATGGTACTATACCCGCTCCCTATGGAAGAAGAAAACAATTAGCTAAGAGAGCAGGAATGCAAGTTATGGAAGTTTTCAATAAAAATATACGGCCAAGGGATTTGTTTACACTAAATGCCTTCAAAAATGCAATAACCTTAGATATGGCGATAGGGGGCTCTACTAACACAACCTTGCATCTGTTAGCTATTGCAAATGAAGCAAGAGTGGAACTTTCATTAGAGGATTTTGATATTATAAGCAAAAGGGTTTCCAATATCACAAAATTAAGCCCCTCTGGCTATCATTCTATGGAAGAGCTTGATCAGGCAGGAGGTATTTCTGCAGTATTAAATATTCTACTTAAAGAAAATCTTTTATTCCCAGATGAGCTTTCTGTTACCGGTAAGACTATAGGACAAAATGTCTCAAGTGCTGAAGTTTTAGATAACAATGTTATAAGAAACTTTGAAAATGCATATAGTAAGGAAGGTGGAATTGCAGTATTAATGGGCAATTTAGCGCCTTATGGATCAGTAATAAAACAATCTGGTGTTGAAAAAGAAATGATGAAGCACGTAGGTCCTGCAAGAGTATATGATTCAGAGGCGGCGGCTTATGAAGATATAGTAAATAAAAAGATCATACCTGGAGATGTAGTGATAATAAGATATGAAGGACCTAAAGGCGGTCCTGGCATGAAGGAAATGCTTAGTCCTACCGCTGCAATAGTTGGTATGGGCTTGGCTAAGTCAGTAGCATTAATCACTGATGGACGTTTTTCTGGTGGAACTAGAGGGCCTTGTATAGGTCACGTATCACCTGAAGCTTCTGAAGGTGGACCGATAGCTATTGTTGAAGAAGGGGACATAATAGAAATTGATATTCCCAATCGAGTGTTAAAAGTTAATCTCTCTGATGAAATAATTAAAGATAGATTTTCTAAATGGATAAAGCCTCCATCAAAGGCTAAGGAAGGAAGCTATCTTGCAAGATACAGTAAGCTAGTAACCTCAGCCTATACCGGAGCAGTTTTAGAAAGATAAACTAAAATAGGGGGAGTAAGGAAACTTAATGTTTCCTTACTCCCCCTATTCAGTTTACAACGATGCCAAAATTTTATCAACCCTTGCTAGCTTGGACTAATATAGTATCAATAAATTTATATACTCTTTGAATATATTCATCCTTGTGACTTACAAAGAATTCTTCTGTTCCTTTGTTGTTAGTTATATACAGATCTTTTTTATCCTTTTTATTCTTCATGAGCTCCTTAGCCATAGTTACAGGAACAATAGAATCCTTACTATCATTTATAAACAAAATAGGGGTAGATATGTCCTGAACCACCTTTGAGGGGGAAACGTCGCTAGCTTTAAAGCCTGAAAACTTATTTATCATCAAATTAATATAAACCATAAAATAATCAGTTATATACTTGTTCTTTATAGGAAGTTCCTTTTCAAGTTTTAACTTTAGATAATCTGTTAGATTAGTATAGGAGCTATCTGCAATATAAAAGTTTACTCTATAACTTACTGCATTTAGTTCAGTTTGCAGTATTGCAGCAGTAGCACCAGTTCCTTCACCATGAATACCAATAATAACATTTGAAGGGATTACAGTAGAAATCTTCTTAGTTGTATAAACAGCCCAATCTACCCATTTGTCTAAATCATCTTTTTCAAAGTATCCGAAGCTTACATCCTTTCCTCCGCTTTCACCACAGGCCCTTGAATCATATATTAATACATTAAAGTTTTTATTAATATACATTTCAACATATTCCATCATAGACCATCTACTACCATTTTCTCCGTTTACTAGAATGATAGTATTTTTTGTAGGCGTTGGATTAGAAAAATAAGTACCCAAAAGTTTATAGCCATAGTTAGAATATATTGTTACATCTTCCTTTTGAAGAGTAGCATATTTAAAATTGCTAAAAGTATAATAAAAATCATAGTATTGATTTTTACCCTTTGATTTTGGATTTTGGAAATTATCGTAGTAAAAATTATAGCTTATTAAGATAACCAGCATATTTACTAATAGAAACACGCTGATCACTGTAATTAAAACTATACGTTCCCAATTTATATTTAATTTATATTTAACATTTTTAGGTATATAAGAAATGTTCATAAAATCACCTTAATACTTATTTCACCTTAATTATTCTAACACGAAATGACAAGTTTTGCATTAATATTTACTTTACACAAATGAAATAATTTATTAATAATGGTTATATGTTACAATATCATAAGATATTAAAAAAATATCCAATCTGTTTAAATACAAAAAATCTACTGCTACAGCATTAGATTTTTCTTAAGTACTTCCTCTAGGATTTATTGAGTGTCTTGGTTTTATGTGATAAATTATATTTAATTTATCACAAAGGATTTAATTATTTTATATTTTCCATATTTTTTATTAAGGATTGAGGTGGCTATTTTTTCCGCCTCTTCTTTATTTTTTGCTTCAAAAAGTAAGGAACCTCGTTTACCTGAATAAAAGCCACCACCTATTAAATATCTGCCAGTATTAGCTGGAGAACAGTATTTTACATGGGGATAGGACATAGGAGATATTGAAATTTCATCTGTAGTATAGATAACTTTAACAAAACAATTTTCTTCAATCATATTTTCCTCCAACCTAATCTTTTAATTTATTATACCGAACATACGTTCACATGTCAACAACTATTTATTATTTGTGAAAGTACAATTAAAATTAATGTATAAGAATAAACTAAATGGAAAAAATAGAAAATGTTTATAAGGAAGTGATTATACTTGGAAGAAAAAACAAAAGGTGGATTAATTATAATAGGTGGTGCAGAAGATAAAAAAGAAAGTAAAGATATACTTAAAGAAGTAGCTAGTAGAGTAGTTGATAGGAACGGCTCTTTACTCATTGCCACTGTAGCAGCTTTAGCTCCTGAGGAAGTAGGTAAACAGTATCTGTCTATATTTAAGGAAATTGGAATAGAAAAGCTTAGTTTACTAAATATTAATTGTAGAGAAGATGCACGACTAGATAAAAATATTGATCTAATTAAAGAAGCTTCTTTAGTATTTTTTACTGGAGGAGATCAGTTAAGGGTAACCAGTTTACTGGGAGGAACACCTCTTTATAAGGCTATAATCCAAAGTTATGAAAGAGATTGCATATATGTTGGAACCTCTGCCGGAGCCTCCGCTATGAGCGATATTATGGTGGTACAGGGACCAGATGATGAAGCACCAAGGAAGTGTACCTTGAAACTTGCACCAGGATTAGGGCTTATTAGAGGAGTGATAATAGATCAGCATTTTGCTCAAAGAGGAAGAATAGGAAGATTATTAACTGGAATAGCAGAAAATCCTGAAGCTTTAGGCATAGGTGTTGATGAAGATACTGCTATCATAGTTGATAAGGATAGCAATTTTCAGGTTATAGGTTCTGGAGCTGTTTATATTATAGATGGTAGCACAATTACTCAATCTAATGTATCTGAACAAGAGCCTGAGGAAGTGCTTTCTATTTTCAATGTAAAAGTACATGTACTTAAAAAAGGTAATAGATTTAATATAAAAGAAAGAATACCAATTATTAAATAACCTTTATTTGCTTATGATAATTATTGGAGGAAATAAATGAAAATCATAAATATAAACACTTTTGACGGACCCAATATATATTCCCATAAAAAGTGTATTCGTCTTGATTTAGACTTAGAGGGCTTTAGTGAAGTTAAAAGCTCTGATATTGAAGGTTTTAATGATAAATTAATAGAATTAGTTCCAGAACTAAAAAAGCATTGCTGTGCTTTAGGCTATGAAGGTGGATTTTTGGACCGTCTAAAGGAAGGAACTTATTTAGCTCATATATGTGAGCATACAACAATAGCACTACAAAATCGTTTTGGAATAGATGTTAAATACGGAAAGGCTAGGGAGATTAAAGGGGACTTATACTATATTGTATATCAACACTACTTAGACGACTTTGGACTAGAGTGCGGAAGGGTAGCAGTAAAAATCATAAATTTTCTAATTTATAAAAACACTTTTAGTATTGAAAACGAACTAAATAAGTTAGAGATTATGTGCAATAAAGAAAGCTTTGGAATAAGTACCCAAGCAATTTACAATGAAGCTATAAAAAGAAAAATACCAGTTATTAGATTAGGAGACGGTAGTTTCCTTCAGCTTGGCTATGGTAAGTACAGTGAAATAGTAGAAGCAACTATAGGAAGTACAACTAAGGCTGTTGCAGTGGATATCGCTTGTGATAAGCTATTAACAAAAGAAATCCTTAGAAGTCAATGTATCCCAGTACCTATGGGTGGACTTGCAACTAACAAGGAAAATTTGTTAATTCAAGTAGAAGATATAGGTTACCCAGTAGTTTTAAAACCAAGATATGGAAATCAAGGCCGTGGAGTAATTGTAAATATAGAAAATGAAAAAGACCTTATATATGCTTATAATACTTTATCAATAGAATATAAAGATATAATTGTTGAAAAATATGTAAGAGGAAGAGATTTTAGGGTATGTATTGTGGGCGACAAGGTGGTAGCAGTATCCCTGCGAATACCTCCTGCAATAATTGGCAATGGAATAAATAGTATAGAAGAACTGATCCGCATTATAAATAAAGATATAAAAAGAGGGGAAGACCACGAGAAAATTCTAACTAAAATAATTATAGATCAGGAGCTTGTTTCATTGATTATTAAGAAGGGCTATGAATTAAATGCAATACTTCCCAAGGGGAAAAAGCTTTTTCTTAGGAATAAGGCTAATTTATCAACCGGTGGAACAGCAATTGATTGTACACAGGAGATTAGCGAAGAAAATATAAAAACATGTTTAAGAGCAGCAAAAACTATCGGATTGGATATATGCGGCATAGATATATGTTGCAAGGATATAAGTAGACCATTAAAGGGGACAGATTCTATTATAGAGATAAATGCAGCACCAGGTATTAGGATGCACCATTTTCCAAGCATTGGAAGTAGCCACAATGTGGCAGGGGCTATACTTGAATTTATATATAAAGAAAAGACTAAAAGCATCCCTATAGTTTCAATTACTGGAACGAATGGTAAAACAACAACTACAAGATTGATTGGATATGCTTTAAAACTTGCTGGTTATAAAATAGGTATGACTACAACAGGCGGTATTTATGTTGGAGATGATTGCATCAAAGAAGGAGATACTACAGGCCCTAAAAGCGCTAAAACTATATTAACAAACAAGGAAGTTGAAGCAGCAGTTTTAGAGACAGCAAGAGGAGGCATAATAAGAAATGGTTTAGGCTATAATTTGGCAGATGTAGCGGTCATTACTAATATAACTGAAGATCATTTAGGTCTTGACGGCATTGATACTATTGAACAATTAGCTATGGTTAAATCCTTAGTTGCAGAAGCTGTAAAGGATGAAGGAGTTGTTGTTTTAAATGCTGCCGACCCTGTAAGTTTAAGCATAATTCCAAGAATTAAATGTAAGACAATGTTTTTTTCTATATCAGGTTCTAATGAAAGGTTAAAGGAAAACATAAGAACAGGAAGTACTTGTATATATGCAGAAGGCAAATATGTAATTCTAGAAAGTATAAAGGGAAAATATCCATTGATGTCTATAAAAGATATAGGCATTACTCTTGAAGGAAAGCTTTCATATAATGTGGAAAATGCTATGGCAGCAGCCTTAGCTCTGGTAGCCTTAGCAGTTGATAAAAAAATAATAATAGAGGCCTTAACTAGTTTCAAACTAGATGGTAAGCAAAATCCAGGTAGATTTAATATGTATGATCTAGATAAGTGCAAAGTAATATTGGATTATGGCCATAATATGGAAGGTTATAAGGCTGTACTATCTTGTGTAAAGAAGTTTGATTATAAAAGGCTTATAGGAATAATAGGTGTTCCAGGTGATAGATTAGATGCAAACATTATAAATGTAGGGAAAATAGCCGGTGATTATTTAGACTTCGTATATGTTAAAGAGGATATTGATAAACGAGGAAGAGAAAGTGGAGAAGTAACTAAACTATTAAGGGAAGGCCTTTATAAGTCCGAAATTAGTAAAAGTAATATTAAAACGGTTCTTGATGAAAAAGAAGCTTTAAGATTTGCCATAGGAAGCGCTAAACCTGGGGATATAATAATTGTCTTTTATGAGCTTCTAAAACCCTTACTTGATATAGTAGGAGAAAATATCAAATGCGATAAAATTGAAAAGGATCAGGCTTTTATTGCTTATTAGTTGATTTAATCTTCATATCAGATTAGAATATATCTAATCCTAATTTGGAGGTGAAGATTTGGAAATAAAAGCTTATGCTAAAATAAACCTTTCTTTAGATGTTCTAGGGGAAAGAGAGGATGGTTATCATCTTCTAAAAATGGTAATGCAGAACATAGATTTGTTTGATACTTTACACTTAGAAAGAATACCTAAAGGGATTGTATTAGAATGCAATAAGAAGTACGTTCCAACAGATGGAAGGAATTCAGTTTATAAAGCGATAGACTTGTTTAAAAGAACCTTTAGTATTAATGAGGGTTTAAGAATAAATATAATAAAGAATATACCAGTAGCCGCAGGTCTTGCAGGAGGAAGTGCAGATGCTGCTGCTATATTAAAGGCTATGAGGGATATATATAAGCCTGAAGTAAATGATGAAAAACTTATGGCCTTAGGCGTATTAATAGGAGCAGATGTACCCTATTGTATAAAGGGGGGAACATGCCTTTGTGAAGGTATTGGAGAACTAATTACTCCTTTGAAAGCATTTTCAGGGTATAGATTAGTATTAATAAAGCCGTCCTTTGGTGCATCCACAAAGGATGTTTATAATCTTTTAGATTTAGATAAGATATTTAGGCACCCCTTAACGGAAGATATAATCAAGTATATTGAAGCAGGTGATATTAAAGCCTTAGCTCAGAATATGAAAAATGTATTAGAAAATGTAACCTTTAATATGTACCCAGTGCTTAAGGGCATAAAAAAGCAATTAGTAGATAATGGCGCCTTGGGAGCTATGATGAGCGGAAGTGGACCAACTATCTTTGGGTTGTATGATGATGATTTAAAGGCAGAGAAAAGTTACAATGCGTTAAAAAACAAATATAAAGAGGTGTATATAACTAAAACTATTTAAATTTCGTCCATGCAGTGCTCACATTAAAATAGGTGTACAATATTTAAAAAAAAGAATTCTGAAAAAGGATTCTTTTTTTTTACATATTATTTTATGTAAAGGTAAAAATAAAGAACATAACATAATATGTTGAGGTGAATTAGTTGATAATTAATCTATTTACTTTTTACTTTTTATTACTTGTCTTATTAGAAAGCTTTGTTGTTGGCATCATTGATGCTAAAACATTTAGAGAAAATAACAGAAAAAAGGCAGAAAAACAAGCTAAATTTATAAGTTTAGCAGGTGCGTTCATAGCAATTATGCTTTTTATTATTAATGTCTTTATATAAAGGTGGTGAGCTAATTGAAGGAAAACATAAATGATAATATATCGGATGAGGCACAAATAAATTTAGACTATTTAAAGGAATTATTAAAGGATAATAGTGATATAATTTTTCGAGAATTTTATATTTCCAACTGGAAAGGAGTACTTATTTATATAGATGGAATGACAGATAAAATTTTACTTGATGATTATGTGTTAGAAACCTTAATGGTGATGGGGGATAAAGTAGATAAGGTTACTGATATTAAAGAAAGACTGCTTACAGTAACTGATGTTAAAGAGTTCAGCAGCATGGCTGATGGAGTGAAATATGCGTTATCAGGTGACTGCATAATCTTTATTGATGGATTAAAGGTTTGCTATGTACTTGGAACTAGAACTTGGAATGCAAGAGGAGTAACTGAACCTTCCTCAGAAACTGTAGTTCGAGGTGCTCGGGAAAGCTTTACGGAAACCATAAGATTCAATACAGTTTTAGTAAGGAGAAAGATAAGAGATACCAGATTTAAGCTGGAATTAAAGAGTTATGGAATAAGATCAAAAACAGATGTAGCCATAATGTATATCGATGATATTGTAAACAAGGAAGTTTTAAAGGAGCTTAGAGCTAGACTGGAAAAAGTCAACATTGATGCTATATTAGATAGTGGCTATATAGAACAAATTATTGAAGATAATAAATGGACACCTTTCCCACAAATTCAAAGTACAGAAAGACCTGATGTAGTTGCAGCTGGACTTTATGAAGGTAGGATTGCTATCTTAGTTGACAATTCTCCCTTTGCCTTAATAGTTCCGGCGGCTCTACCTGTTTTTTTCCAATCACCAGATGATTATTATCAAAGATGGTTTACTTCATCAATTGTTAGAATAATAAGATTCACTGCAATTTTATTATCATTACTTTTACCATCTTTGTATATAGCTATTTCATCTTTTCATACTGAAATAATACCTATTAAGTTAGCTTATTCTATAGCTGCTTCAAGGGTGGGGGTTCCTTTTCCTGCTTTTGTTGAGACTCTTATAATGGAGTTAAGTTTAGCTTTTTTACTGGAAGCGGTTGTAAGGCTACCAAGACCTATAGGCTCAACAATAGGCATTGTTGGAGGATTAATAATAGGTCAAGCGGCAGTAAGTGCAGGAATAGTAAGCCCAATTATGATAATTATAGTTTCAATTACAGCAATTACAAATTTTGTAGTACCGAATTATGAAGTTTCTTCTGCCTTAAGGGTTATAAGGATATTACTGATAATATTATCGTCTATCATAGGTCTTTATGGAATAATGCTAGGTGGCATTATAGTACTAATTCATCTTATAAAGCTAGAAAGCTTTGGAATACCTTATTTATCACCATTAGTTAATCCAGATATTTCGGATTTCAAAGATCTTTTTATAAGAATGCCTATGTGCTTTTTCAAGAAAAGACCTGTATATCTTAAAACAGGAGATAAAATTAGACAGAAATAGAAAGGTGGTGAACACTCAGTTTACAATACTGGGGAATTTATGAATAATAGTGGCTTTATTGGCAAATACGGTTTTTTTTCATCGATAGTTGTTGCAATTATTGGAGTTGGTATATTTTCTCTTCCAGGAGAGCTTGCAAAGTCTGTGGGAAATGATGGTTGGTTAGTTTCTATTCTTGATGGGCTGATATGTCTTCTTCTTCTTTATATCATATATAAAATAATGAGTAAGAATAATTATGATACCTTTTATAATATATTAATAAGAAATTTTGGTAAGGTCATAGGGAAAATTGTTGCTTTTATTTTTTCAATATATCTTATTATTTCAATATCAACAGGGATGAGAGTTTTTTCAGAAGTTTTAAAAATGTATTTGTTAGAGAAAACTCCCACTGAGTTTATTACCTTAACAATGATTTTATGTGGATATTATTTAATCCGAGGCAGTCTTACTAACCTTGTACGATTTAATGAGGTAGCCTTTTGGATTATGTTTATTCCCATATTTATCGTATTAATATTCGCAGCATATGATGCAGATTTTTCCAACGTTTTCCCAATATTAAACAGTTCTCCTGTAAATTATTTCCAGGCTATAAGTTTATCAAGCTTTAGCTTTGGAGGAATCGGAATAATATTTTTAATGTTACCAGCTTTAAAGAATAAGAGTGATTATAAAAAATCCGCTATAATGGCAGTAACATTTATAACTATCTTCTATGTAGTTATAAATGTTCTTTGTATAGCAAGCTCTTCTAGTCCACAGGTGGGAAAGCTTCTATGGCCCACGATTGCAATGGTAAAATCTATAAGCATACCTGGTGGCTTTATAGAAGGACTTGAAGGCTCTGTAATGGCCCTGTGGGTTATATTTTATTTTACCTTCTTTACTAATGGCCTATACTTTTCTTCTGATTTAATAAAAGATATATTTGGACTTGAGGATATTAAAATATCTTCTTATCTTGTTATCCCATTTATTTATTTAATAGCATTATTGCCAAGAGATATAGGCGAATTATATGGGATCATCGAAGGAGTATTTCCAATATTATTTTTCACATGTCTTATTTTCTTTCCTTTAATTTTATTGTTAATTATTAAGCTGAAAAAAAAGGTGGCGGCTACTGATGAAGCATAAGAAATTGTTAATTTTAATATTTATGAGTTTGCTCCTTACTGGCTGTTGGGATAAACTTGAGATAGATCAAAGAAGCTTTATATCAACTATTGGGATTGATCCTGGGAAGGAAATAGATAAATTAAAAGATTTGAAAAAGATTAAGCCTGGGGACCCCTTTGAAGAAAGAGCTATTGATGAACTAAGTGTAACCTTCGGGTTTCCTGATATAAGTCAGCTTGGGCAGCAAAAGGGTAACTCAGCAGAAGATAAGTACATAACCACCCAGGCATATTCCATTGAAGACGGTATTACTAAATCAACCGCTATGAGTAGTAAAAGCATTTTTATAGCGGATTGTCAATTACTGCTACTTAGCAGTGATATATTGCAATATCCTCAGGTTGTTAAACAGATACTAGACTATTTTCAAAGACAGCCAAGGGTTAATAAGAATATGTATATACTTGCTGTGGATGGAAATACAGAAGATTATATTAAATTTAAACCTTATATGGAAAAGAATATTCAAGATTATATTAGCGGAGTTATGGAAAACAGCGAAAGGACAGCAACAGTTCTACCTGTGACCTTAAATGAACTATTAATTCTATTAAACGAAAATGGCAATGCTATAATCCCCAGACTTACCTTAGATAAGGATAGAAATGAGATAAAGCTTAATGGTATAGCTATAATAAAGAAATTCGCTTTGGTAGGATATTTAACGCCTATAGAAACCTCTGACTTAGAGATAGTAAGAGGGAAAGTTAAAAGTGGGAAAAAGGTTATATACTTAGAGGGAAATCCAGTAGACTTTGTAATAGAAGGTACAAAAAGAAAAATGAACATAGTAGAAAAAGATCAAAATTTTATAGTAAATATCGATTTGAAGTTGGAAGGGGAAATAAGAGCCATTTCTCTTGAAAAGAATCTAGGCCAAATTAGTAAACTTAAAGAAGTAGATGATGCTTTTAACAATGCATTAAGTATTGAATGTACTAAGATTGCAACTATGATGCAAAAAAACTTTGGAGTAGATGCTATAGAGATCAGAGAGAATATTGAAAAATATCATCCTGCCTTTTGGAAAAAAATAAGTAAGGACTGGGAGGAAGTATATAAGAATTCAGTAATCAATGTAAATGTAGATGTTAAAGCAAGAAGAATAGGCGTAACCCAATGAATAAAATTATAAAAAATGGTAATAATTACAATATTCTACTTTGTGTAGGAATTATTATTGTTGGGGGGCTTAAGCTTATTCAAGCTTAGATTTTATGAGATATTTAAAGACAATTTTGTGTTTTATACTTTTTTCTTCTATTTTAATGGGTTTATTTAATGTTAGTGATGTAAAGGCAAGCCAAAAAACTATTGCAGAAAAAATAATAAGATTTCACGTTTTGGCTAATAGTGATACCCCTATGGATCAAAGTCTTAAACTAAAGGTTAAGGATAGGGTAATAAGCTATACATCAAAGTATTTAGGTGATTGTAAAGATCTGCAAAGCTTCAAAAAAGAATTATTAAAGCATAATGAAAATATCAAGACTTTGGCAGAAAAGATTATTAAAGAAGCAGGCTACACTTACAAAGTAACCACAGAACTTTCCAGGGAAGATTTCCCTATTAAAACTTATGGTGATGTAACTTTGCCTGAAGGTAATTATGAAGCTTACAGAATACTGATTGGAAAGGCAGAAGGCCAAAATTGGTGGTGTGTTATGTTTCCACCTTTATGTTTTATAGATTTGACAAAAGGTAACATAGCAAATGAAGAAACAGATACTAGTATGGGAAAAGTACTAAACTCTAATGAATTAAAATTAGTAAAGGGTAGTGAAACCAATAAAGTTTTAAAGCAAGTTAAAAAACCTTCAACTGATAATAAGATTGAGTTTAGATTCAAGATAGTAGATATATTAAAAAGTTTAATCAAGAAAAGTTAGACAAAATGGAAAGCAATGTAATTGCAAATCAATGTAATTGCAAATCAATGTAATTGATTAGTAATTAATAAATAATAGCTGAAGTAACTTAGTTGCTTCAGCTATTACTTATTAACTTTTGAAGTAGTAAAACGATATTATTACCAGCTTCAGGTTTAGCATATTTAACTAAGTTAGCTTTCATTTCTTCTAATTTATTTGTATCATCTAGTAAGGAATCTATTAGTTCATGACAATCACTACTGTTAAGTTCAATCGCTAGGTTATGTCTGTATAAAAATTCTGCGTTTTTTTCTTCCTGCCCTGGGATTGGTGAAAATATAGCCATAGGTGTATTGCACATTAGGGCTTCAGTTATTGTAAGTCCACCAGGTTTAGTTAGAAGTAAGTCACAGCAACACATATAGTTATTAACCTCTTCTGTATAGCCTATTATTCTGGTTTCCTTTGTGGAGGAGCTTTTTAATTTGTTTAAATTATTAAATAATTTCTTATTTGACCCAGTAATTACTATAATTTGCACATCTTTTTTTAATTTTGTCAGCTCTACATATATATCAGCTATTTTACCCATACCTAGGCTACCACCCATTATTAATAACGTTTTTTTATTAGGATCTAAGTTAAGGGATTCAAAAACTTTTTTTTCATTATCTTTTTTTGTAAAAAAAGGATCCACAGGAAGGCCTAAAGGATGTACAATCTCACCAGGAACGCCCTTTAAAACCATTTGAGGAAGCATATCATCATTAGAAACAATATAGCCATCAATATTAGCATGTATCCAAAAGGTGTGAACTGCATAATCAGTAATTACACAGACCGAGGGTATATTAATTTTTTTTCTTTTCTTTAAGGAAGTTATGAGCCCTGTAGCAAAGGAATGAGTTGATATTATTATGTCAGGATCAAATTCCTTAATAAGTGGAAGTAAGCTAGAGGCTACTATATGACTTACTATATTAGAAAAGAGAACTATGCCCGTATTATGTTCAGTAAAATCATATAATTTACCATATAAAGAAGGCTTTATTTTAATAGAATTCAAATAGGTACCTACAATTATCATATCCAAAAAAGGATGTATATATCTTAAAGTATCAAGAACCTTAATTTCAGAATCAGGAGAATTTATAAGTATATGATTTTTTATTGCTTCAGCAGTCCTTTTATGACCACCTCCAGCAGAAACGGAAAGGATTAAAGCTTTCATTCATGTCACCCTTTAATATTTTTTAGCTAGGTGCTTATATCATCATTTTATATAATATCATATTTTAATAAAACAGTATTGTATTTTTTAAATATATATATTTTTCACTGAATTTATCGTTATGCATATTTAATCAATAACGGAAGCAAAATATAATAGTTATAACACTAAATTATTCCTTTACAATTATACGAGCATATTCTATAATATTAGTGGGACATAATTAAAATTGCTGGGACATAACCAGGCCAAAGAAGGTGTATTTTGGAAGAGATTTTAAGATTACAGAAAAAAATAATTCCTGAACTTATCGATCTTCTTGAAAAAAGATACACTATTCTTAGAACCATTTACTACAATCAACCTATTGGAAGAAGAATTTTAGCTAATGATTTAAAAATAGGAGAGAGAATAGTAAGAACAGAAATCAATTTTCTCAAGAATCAAAATCTAATAGATATTGGGGTTTCTGGTATGGTGTTAACCTCTGAGGGTGAAGTTGTAATAGTGAAGCTTAAGGATTTTATTCATGAGATTAGAGGCCTTTCTCATACCGAGGAATATATAAAAACCCAGCTAGGTTTAAGAGAAGTCATCGTCGTACCAGGTAATATTGATGAGGATATCACTGTTTTAAGTGAGATAGGTAGGGCAGCGGCTAATTACATAAAAGGTATTATTAAAGACAATGATATTATTTCCCTTACCGGTGGAACTACAATAAGAGAAGTAGTGGATAACATGCCAAGACTTTTAAATTGTAAAAATTCATTGGTAGTTCCTGCTAGAGGTGGAATCGGTAGAAATGTTGAAATCCAAGCTAACACTTTAGCTGCAAATCTAGCAAAAAAAATAGGTGGAAGTTATAAACTTCTTCATGTTCCAGATAACATAAGCCGGGATACTTTAGAAATTATACTTAAAGAAAAGGATATAATTGATGTAATGGAGAGTATCCATAATGCAAACATATTGATTTATGGTATAGGTAGGGCAGATGAAATGGGAAGAAGGAGAAGGCTTTCTGAAGAAGATTTAGCTTTAATGGGAGCTCAAGGGGTTGTTGCAGAAGCCTTTGGATATTATTTTGACAGAAATGGAGAAATAGTTAATACAAGACCAACTATAGGAATTAATGCAGAGGATGCTAAAAAAATCGATACTCTTATTGCGGTTGCTGCAGGAAAAAATAAGGCAGAAGCTATAGTAGCTATCAAAATTAACAATCAAAGAAGTGTTTTAATAACTGATGAAAGTGCAGCTAAAGAGATGGTAAATATTCTTAAGCAAAAAAGCTTATAAGAATTTTATATTGAATAATATCATTAATCAGTTAAATTTATTTTTACATAAATTTATATTAATTTTTTAGGAGGTATTCAAATGGTAAAAGTTGGAATTAATGGGTTCGGAAGAATTGGACGTCTTGCTTTCAGAGCAGCACTAGACAATAAGGAAGTACAGGTATTAGGGATCAATGATCCTTTCATCGATTTAGATTACATGGTATACATGTTGAAGTATGATTCAGTTCATGGTCAATATGCAGGCGATATTTCTGTTTGCAAGGACACCAATTCATTAGTAGTAGATGGTCAAAAAATAAAGGTATTTGCAGAAAAGGATCCATCAAATATAAATTGGGCTTCCTCCGGAGCTGAATATATATTAGAGTGTACAGGAGTATTTACAACTGTAGAAAAAGCTTCTACACATTTTAAGGGTGGCGCAAAGAAGGTAATTATTTCTGCTCCTTCAGCAGATGCTCAAATGTTTGTTATGGGTGTTAATAACAAAAAGTACACAAGTGATTTAAAGGTTATATCTAATGCATCATGTACAACAAATTGTTTAGCTCCTTTAGCTAAAGTAATCAATGATAGCTTTGGAATAGAAGAAGGCTTAATGACAACTGTTCATTCAACAACTGCAACTCAAAAGACAGTTGATGGTCCTTCAAGCAAGGATTGGAGAGGCGGCAGAGCAGCAGCAGCTAATATAATTCCATCCTCCACTGGAGCAGCTAAGGCTGTTGGCAAGGTTATTCCAGAATTAAACGGTAAATTGACTGGTATGTCTTTTAGAGTACCAACTATTGATGTATCCGTTGTTGATTTAACAGTTAAACTTGTAAAACCTGCTACTTATGAAGAAATTAAAGCAGCAGTTAAGGCAGCTTCTGAAGGTGAACTTAAGGGAATTCTTGGTTACACTGAAGATGCAGTTGTATCAACTGATTTCATTCATGATAAAAGAACATCAATATTTGATGCTGAGGCAGGTATCCAATTAAGCCCTAAATTCGTAAAGTTAGTAGCTTGGTATGATAATGAATGGGGTTATTCAAATAAGTTAATAGATTTAACAGTATATGCAGCTTCAGTAGATGCAAAATAATTAAATCAATAATTAATTATATGGTCTGGTTTTGTAGTTATGGCTATAAGGCCAGACCTTTTAAATAGAATAACTTAAAAATAAATTAAAGAGGTGTTTTAAATGGGTTTTAATAAAAAAACCATCGAGGATGTTCAGGTTGAAGGTAAAAGGGTACTAGTTAGGGTTGATTTTAATGTGCCTATTATAGATGGAGCTATAACTGATGAGAATAGAATAGTTGGTGCTCTTCCAACCATTAATTATCTTATAGAAAAAGGAGCTAAAGTTATATTATGCTCCCACTTAGGTAAAGCTAAAGGACCAGATCCTTCCCTTTCTTTAGCACCTGTTGCTAAAAGACTTTCAGAACTTCTAGGTAAAAAAGTGGTTTTTGCAGCAGATGATATTGTTGTAGGAGAAAATGCTAAAGCAGCTGTTGCAAGCATGAAAGCTGGAGAGGTAGTTCTTCTTGAAAATACTAGATATAGAAAAGAAGAAGGCAAAAATGAAGATAGCTTTTCAAAGGATCTAGCTTCCTTAGCTGATATATTTGTAAATGATGCCTTTGGAACTGCCCATAGAGCACATTGCTCAACTGTAGGAGTTACTAAATTTGTTAAAGTTTCTGTTTGTGGGTATTTAATTCAGAAGGAATTAAAGTTCCTCGGGGAAGCAGTAAATAATCCAGTTAGACCTTTTGTTGCGATTCTTGGAGGAGCAAAAGTAACTGACAAAATAAATGTTATAAATAACCTACTTGAAAAGGTTGATGTTTTAATTATTGGGGGAGGAATGGCTTATACCTTCCAAAAAGCTTTAGGTTATACTGTAGGTAATTCGCTACTAGAAAAAGATAAGGTTGAATATGCAAAGGAAATGATGGAAAAAGCTAAAGTAAAGGGAGTTAAATTTTTACTTCCTGTGGACACTATAATGGCAGATAGATTTGGTATAGATGCAGCTCCTGTGACTACTACGGATCCTAATATCCTGGATGGTTATATGGGACTTGATATCGGACCTAAAACTTGTGAAATTTTCGCAGATGCAATAAAGGAAGCAAAAACAGTTATATGGAACGGGCCAATGGGAGTTTTTGAGTTCCCAAACTTTGCAAAGGGTACAGTTGCAATTGCGAAAGCAATGGCTGAATCTGATGCTACAACTATTATTGGTGGTGGTGATAGTGCAGCAGCAGTTAATCAAATGGGCTTCGGAGACAAAATGACACATATATCAACTGGTGGAGGAGCTTCTTTAGAGTTTCTTGAAGGTATAGAGCTTCCAGGAATAGCAGCTTTAAACGATAAATAGAGTTATAATATAATTATAAGGAGTGTATCTAATGAGAAAGTCAATTATAGCAGGAAATTGGAAAATGTTTAACACGGTATCAGAGGCTTTGACTTTAGTAGAAAAGTTAAAACCATTAGTAAAGGATGCCAAATGTGAGGTGGTAATTTGTCCAACTTCCATATGTTTAGATGCTGTAACTAAGGCGGTTAAAGGATCTAATATAAAGGTAGGAGCACAAAATATGTATTTTGAAGACAAGGGTGCTTTTACTGGAGAAATTTCTCCAATTATGCTTCAGGAGCTAGGTGTTGATTATGTAATAA
Source organism: Clostridiaceae bacterium (assembly GCA_036507955.1). Lineage (GTDB taxonomy): Bacteria > Bacillota > Clostridia > Clostridiales > Clostridiaceae > DATCIH01. The sequence goes on from DATCIH010000113.1 coordinate 18,326, forward strand.
TAGGGCATAGTGAGAGAAGACAGTATTTTAATGAAACAGATTATACTGTAAACAAGAAGCTTAAAGCTGCTTTTAGCCATAATTTGATTCCAATCTTATGTGTTGGAGAAGCACTAAAAGAAAGAGAAGCAGAAATAACAGAAGAAGTAATAGGTAAGCAATTAAGCCTTGACCTTGCAGATTTAACTAAGGAACAGGTAGAAAGCTTCATTATAGCCTATGAGCCAATTTGGGCAATAGGAACTGGAAAGAGCGCAACTGCGGATCAAGCAAATGAAACTATAGCTTTTATAAGAAACTATGTTGAAAAACTATTTGGAAATGTAGTTGCAGAGAAAACTAGAATACAGTACGGTGGTTCAGTAAAACCATCAACTATTTCTGAGCAGATGTTAAAATCAGATATTGATGGTGCTCTTGTAGGAGGAGCTAGTCTGGTGGCAGAAGATTTTGCAGCGATCGTAAATTATTAAGAGGGGTGAGGCATATGTCAAAACCAGTAATGCTGATGATCTTAGACGGCTTTGGAATAACAGATAAAGAAGAAGGGAATGCTATAAAGGCAGCATATAAACCAAACTATGATAGAGTATTTAATAATTATCCCCACACCCAGCTTTATGCCAGCGGACTGGAGGTTGGTCTTCCAAAAGGACAAATGGGCAATTCGGAAGTTGGGCATTTAAACATAGGAGCGGGAAGGGTAATATATCAGGAGCTTACAAGGATATCAAAAGCTGTTGAGGATGGAGACTTTTTCAAGAAAGAAGAATTCATTTTTGCCATAGATGAAGCAATTAAAGGAGGGACCTCTCTACATTTATTAGGATTATTATCAGATGGAGGAGTTCATTCTCATATTGATCATTTGAAAGCTTTAATTAAACTCGCAAGTGATAAAGGTCTTAAAAAAGTTTTTCTTCATATGTTTTTAGATGGAAGGGATGTACCACCATCTTCTGGCATAGAATATGTTGAAGATATTGAAGCTTATATGAAGGAAATAGGTGTTGGGAAAATAGCTACAATTGCTGGTAGGTATTATGCTATGGATAGGGATAAAAGATGGGAAAGAGTTCAGCTTGCATATAATGCAATGGTTTTATCTAAGGGAGAGTTCTCAACTTCTGCTGCAGAGGCAGTTAAAAGATCTTATCATGATAATAAAACAGATGAATTTGTATTACCTACAGTTATACTTGAAAATAATAAACCGGTAGCTGCTATAGGTAATGGAGATTCAGTTTTATTTTTCAATTTCAGACCAGATAGGGCCAGGGAAATCACTAGAGCAATCAATGATAAGGTTTTTGATGGCTTTAATCGAGAAACCTTAAAGCTTACCTTTGTAACTATGACTCAATATGATAAAACTTTAGAAGGCGTAACTGTAGCTTACAAGCCAGTGAACTATAACAATACCTTAGGGGAATATGTTGCAAGTAAAGGCAAGAAGCAGTTAAGAATTGCAGAAACAGAAAAGTATGCTCATGTAACTTTCTTTTTCAATGGAGGCGTTGAGGCACCAAATGAAAATGAGGATAGAGCTTTAATTCCATCACCAAAAGTTGCAACCTATGACTTAAAACCAGAGATGAGCGCTTATGAGGTGACAGAGGAACTTCTAAAAAGGCTTGATACGGGCATTTATGACATGATTATATTGAACTTGGCAAATCCAGATATGGTAGGTCATACAGGAGTATTTTGTGCGGCTAAGGCAGCTATTGAAACTGTTGATGTTTGCTTAGGAAAAATAGTAGAAAAGGTACTATCTATGGAGGGTACAGTTTTCATAACTGCAGATCATGGCAATGCTGAACAGATGATAGATTATTCAACAGGGGAACCAATGACAGCTCATACTACTGATCCTGTGCCTTTTATTTATGTTTCTAAGGATGCTAAAGAATTTAGAGCAAGTGGGATACTAGCAGATATTGCACCTACAATGCTTCAGGCAATGGGACTGGACGTACCAGCTGAGATGACAGGTAAATCTTTAATAAAATAGAGGAGAGATAACTGTTAAAACTGTTTTTCTCCTCAATAAAGGAGCGGATTTAATGAAAAATTTTGTAGAAATCGTGGATGTTTTTGCTAGGCAAATACTTGATTCTAGGAGTTTTCCAACTATTGAGGTAGAAGTAACCTTAGAGGATGGTATGGTAGGGAGAGCTTCAGTTCCCTCAGGTGCCTCCACCGGAATCTTTGAAGCAGTGGAGCTAAGGGACAATGACAAATCTAAATATAAGGGGAAAGGCGTTCTTAAAGCTGTGGACAATGTAAATAATGAAATAGCTCCAGAGCTTATTGGTATGAATGTTTATGATCAAGCGGGCATCGATAAAGTTATGATTGAGCTTGATGGTACGGAAAACAAAGGTAGATTAGGAGCAAATGCAATGCTGGGAGTTTCCTTAGCTTGCGCCAAGGCTGCTGCAGCAGCAGCTGGACTAAGCTTATATCAGTATATAGGTGGAGTTAATGCAAAGGTTCTTCCTATCCCCATGATGAATATAATAAATGGTGGAAAGCATGCAGATAATAATGTGGATTTACAGGAATTTATGGTTATGCCTGTAGGTGCAGTCAGCTTTTCAGATGCACTAAGGATGAGTAGTGATGTATATCATACATTAAAAGGAATCCTAAAGGAAAGAGGACTAGACACAGCTGTAGGAGATGAGGGCGGATTTGCACCAAACTTAAATTCCAATGAGGAAGCAATACAAATAATAGTAGAAGCTATCAATAAAGCTGGATATATTCCAGGTAAGGATATTTATGTTGCCCTTGATCCTGCATCTTCAGAGATTTTTGAAGATGGGAAATATAATCTTAAAGGAGAAGGAAAGATTCTAACTCCTATTGAGATGGT
>DATCIH010000114.1:0-31534 GCA_036507955.1 Clostridiaceae bacterium
AGCATGCAAACTTAAAGTATAAGTTTGGGAATAGGCATTTCTGGGCAGAAGGCTATTATGTGAGTACGGTAGGACTTAATGAAGCAACAATTAAGAAATATATACAAGAACAAGAGAAACACGATATTATGGTAGATAAATCAAGTGTAAAAGAGTATGAAGACCCCTTCAAGGGGTAGCAAGTAGTACGTTTGTCCCTTCAGGGACAGCAAAAGTGGCAAAGGCATAGAGTTGGCTTGAACAAAGTGAAAGCCAGCGTCTTTAGGCGCTGGCCGGTAACAGAGGCTTATAGCCTCAGAGCAAACTACCCGTTTTACGGGTAGTTCTGATTTATGCTTTGTTCTAAAAGGACAATATACTTATATCCACTTTAATATTCTTCTATAGAATCCTTTGATTCTTTATTTTATAATGAACTTGTAATTAAAAAATAAAATATGAGGTGATATATTTGATAAAAGTTGAAAAATATTGGGAAAACCTAGATATTATTCAGGTTAATAGAGAACCTGCCAGATCATATTATATTCCCTATGCTGATGAAAAAACTGCATTAGGGAAAAAGCCAGGAACTTCACCTTTCTATCAGACTCTAAATGGTGGATGGAAATTTCAATACAATGAAACCATTAAAGAGGTTAAAGAGGATTTTTTTAATGAGAACTTTTCAACAACTCTTTGGGACGACTTGACAGTTCCCTCCTGTTGGCAAGTAAATGGCTATGATAAGTGTCATTACACAAATGTTAATTATCCCTTTCCCTGTGATCCTCCCTATGTCCCAGATAATAATCCAGTGGGAACCTATATAAGAGAATTTAACATGTCCGAAGCCTTTGAGGAAAAAGAAAAGTACATTGTTTTTGAAGGAGTTAACTCCTGTTTTTATCTTTGGGTTAACGGGAAATTTGTAGGTTATAGCCAAGGCAGCAGAGTACCTGCAGAATTTAACATCTCCTCCTATATAAAAGCAGGTAAAAACAAGCTTGCGGTTTTGGTATTAAAATGGTGTGATGGCTCATATCTTGAAGACCAAGATTTGTGGAGATTCACTGGAATCTTTAGAGATGTTTATATACTTGAAAGAGACACTTCCCATATAATTGATGCTTTTAATAAAGTAGAGCTATCAAAGGATTATAAAAAAGGTACAATTAATTGTGAAATAAGTTGCAAGGGTAGTTTACCCGTAAAAACTGTTCTTAAAGATAAAACTAATGCAATTGTAGCTTCTTCAGAAATAAAGGTAAATGGAACCGGATCCTTTAAAATTGAAATAGAAAATCCAACACTATGGAATGCAGAAGAGCCCTATTTATATCATTTGTTTTTTTATAGCGGAGATGAGGTACTCCATTTTAATATTGGATTTAAAAATGTAGAAGTAAATGCTGGAGTTTTCATGATAAATGCAGTTCCTTTAAAATTAAAAGGAGTTAATAGGCATGATTCTCATCCGGAGCTTGGACAAACAATTCCTTTAAATCATATGATTAAAGACTTAAAGCTTATGAAAAGACATAATGTTAACTCAATAAGAACTTCCCACTACCCAAATGACCCTCGTTTCTTAGAGTTATGCGATGAATATGGATTTTATGTGGTGGCAGAAGCTGATCTTGAGTGTCATGGAGTAATGGCGACTGGAGATCTTCATATGCTTACTAAAAACCCTAAATGGGAGAAGTCCTTTTTAGATAGAGCTATAAGACTTGTTGAAAGAGATAAAAACCACCCAAGTGTTGCGATCTGGTCTCTTGGTAACGAGTCTGGTTATGGAGTAAATCATATTGCAATGGCAAAGTGGATAAAAGAAAGAGATACCTCAAGGCTAGTTCACTATGAGGGAGCAGACTCAGGTTATAAAGGTAGCATAGATATTAACTACATTGATATTAACAGTAGAATGTATGCCTCCGTTAAAGATATAGAAGAATATGCTATAAATGAAGAGAATAAAAAGCCTCTTTTCTTATGCGAATACTCCCATGCTATGGGTAATGGACCTGGAGACTTAAAAGATTATTGGGATATTATTTATAAATATCCTAAACTCATGGGTGGCTGTGTTTGGGAATGGTGTGATCATGGAATCAAAACCACCAATGCCACTGGAAAAGAATTTTATGCCTATGGGGGAGATTTTGGAGATAAACCTAATGATGGTAATTTTTGCATGGATGGATTAGTTTATCCAGACAGAATACCACACACCGGACTTCTAGAACTTAAAAAAGTTATTTCTCCTATAAAGATAGAAGCCTTAGATTTAATTACAGGAAGCTTTAAGCTTACAAATCTTTATGATTTTATAGATTTATCAAAGTTATCACTCCATTGGTCCATTGAGAAGGATGGGGACATTATAAAGGAAGGAACATTACCTCAATTAAAGGTTAACCCAAGTGAATCAGTAGTAATAAATTTAGATTATGACTATCCTACTCCTTCAAGTTCTAAATATTATTTAAATATAGCCTTTAAGCAAAAGGTAACTACCCTCTGGTCCCAAAGTGACTATGAGATTAGCTTTGAGCAATTTGAGCTGGCGACAGAATTTGTAACCACTTCCAATAATGTATTTATACCTCCAATTAATGTAGAAGAAAAAGATAATATAATAAATATTGAAGGTTTTGATTTCTCATATTGTTTTGATTTATATAAAGGAGCCTTTACAAACATTTCAAAAAACAATATAAGCATGATAAGTTCTATGCCAAAATTTAACATTTGGAGAGCGCCTACTGACAATGATAGAAATATAAAACATAAATGGATAGAGGAAGGTTTTGAGCGAGCTGAAATGAAGGTATATAGCTCTAAAATAATTAATACTACAAGTACCTTCATAGAAATAGCTGTAGATTTTTCTTTAGGTGGCTATATAAAGTCTCCTATTCTCCATGGTGTAGTTTTGTGGAGAATCTCCGGTAATGGTGAAATTACCCTATCTACGAGAATAAATGTTAGAGAGGAGCTTATATTCCTACCTAGATTTGGTTTGCAGCTTGAGATGCCTCAAGGAAATGAAGAAGTGGAGTATTTTGCTTATGGTCCTCATGAAAACTATATTGATAAGAAACAAAGTGTAAAACAGAGTAAGTACCTTACTACTGTTGATGATATGTTTGAAAATTATTTATTTCCGCAGGAAAATGGATCGAGATGTGGGTCAAAATGGGTAATTGTTTCTAATCAACTTGGTATGGGATTAAAATTTACCACTAGCAAGGAATTCTCTTTTAATGTGGCACATTATACCCCTGAAGACTTAAATAATGCAGACCATCCATATGAATTAATTAAAAGAAAAGAAACAATTGTCAATATTGATTATAAAATGAGTGGAGTTGGTTCTAACTCCTGTGGTCCTGAGCTATTACCTAAATATCAATTATCCGAAAAGACCTTTGAATTTGAATTAAAGATTAAACCAATATTTAAAGAACTGGAAGAATAATTTACAAAAGGCTTTCCAAAATAATTTTGGAAAGTCTTTTAAATTGAGAGTATAGCTGAAGAAGTCTGTCCACCCTATCCTTAATTTTAAAGTTGGTGTTATAATGAAATGAGAAGATATTTAGAAGAATGAAAAGGAGTCTGCTATGTCAAAGCAAATAGAATATAACATAATAAAGCTAAATTCTGAAAGAGTTTGGAGAACCTATCTTGGCGGTGCAATCTTAGAAACGTGGCAGGGTAAGAGAACTCCAAATGATGGTGCATTCCCTGAAGAATGGGTAGCATCAACAGTTAAAGCTAGGAATCCAGGAAGGGAAGCTCTAGTTAATGAAGGCTTGAGCAAAATATCTATAAATGGAAGCCCTGAAGTTTTATTGAAAGATATTATTGAAGCTGACCCCGTTGGGTATTTAGGGGAACAGCATTATAAAAAATATGGCTACAATATGTCAATGCTTGTAAAATTGATTGATTCCCTTAATAGATTAACCATCCAGGTACATCCAGATAAGGACTTTGCAAAAACAGTATTTTCATCAGATTATGGGAAAACTGAAGCTTGGTATATACTTGGTGGTAGAGTTATTCATGGAGAGGATCCCTATGTTCTACTGGGATTTAAGCCAGGTATGACAAGAGAGAAATGGAAGAGTTTATTTGATGCCCAGGATATTCATGGCATGTTTAATTCTCTTCATAAAATAAAAGTGAAACAAGGGGATGTATACCTTATCCAAGGGGGCGTACCTCATGCCATCGGCTCCGGTTGTTTCCTAATAGAAACACAGGAACCTACTGACTATACCATACGAGTTGAGAAGGTAACCCCAGAAGGTATGACTTTACCTGATGATCTTTGCCATCAAGGTGTTGGCTTTGAAAAAATGTTTGACTGCTTCCACTATGATTCCTATTCCCAGGATGAGACCTTGGCTAACTGGCAAATTGCCCCTAAATTATTGTTTGAGAATAATCTTGCACAAGAATGGGCTCTAATCGATGAAACTAGCACTAAGCTATTTCAGATACGTAAGTTGATAGTTAATGGTACATATAAAAAAGAAACTGAAGGTAGCTATTCTATACTCATAGCCATAAAGGGAAAGGGATATATAGAATATAATCAGTCCAAAATGAAAATAAATCAAGGAGATATGTTATTTATTCCTGCTACTATAGCTTACCTTTCATTTGAATCTGAGGAATCAAATGATCTGGAGATTATCCTTTGTCTTCCTCCTAGATAGTTAAATCTTCCTTTTGTCATATAAACCAACTGAATCTCTAACAATCAGTTTATGCTTAAGTATGAACTCTAGAGGCTGAACTTCTCCATCAATAATGTTAAGCAAAGCATTAATTGCTTGTGTGCCTATTTGGTCAATGGGCATGGAGATTGTGGTCAATCCTGGTTCTACATAATCTAATTCATCGATATTGTCAAATCCTATAAGGGAAACATCCTCAGGTATTTTAAAGCCTTTGTGCTTTAGAGCTTTCATTAATTCTAAAGCATAAATATCATTTGAGCAGATAATCGCAGATGGAGGATTATCCCCCACCATTCTTTCCAATACAATTTTAATATAATCCACGTCTTCAATTACATTTTTTTCATTTATTACAATATCTGAAGTATTGCAACCATCTATAAAGCCCTGCAGTCTTCTTTCAACTGCATACATATTTACATCACTTTTACTACTTCTTGGAGCACTGACATACAGAATATTTTCGTGAAATCCATTCTTTAAGTAACTAACAACCTCAGATACTGCAGACTCATCATTAATACCAATATACTCTATATCATTATTTACTTTATTTAAAATCGTAACTACTGGTACATGTAAAGAATCCAGAAACTTATCAAAATCTGGACCTTTATTAATAGGGCAAAGTATTATTCCATCAACTTTTCGTTCAATTAAGTGTTCTATACACTTTTTTTCCTCATTGCAATTTTTATTGGTTAGAGTCAGATAAGTAAAGTACCCAACTTCTTTTGCCTTAGTTTCTATACTTGTAACTAACCTACCGAAGAACCGAGTGTATACATCAAAAACAACAACTCCAATAGTCATGGTTTTACCCGTGACAAGAGACTTAGCTAAGAAGTCAGGTTTATATTCTAATTCCTTGGCAGTATTCAAAATTTTTTCCTTAGTTTCAGGATTTATTCCTGGACGGTTATTTAAAGCCCTATCTATAGTTCCTCTAGAAACTCCACATGCCTTTGCTAAGTCATTTGCTGTTATCCCCAATTAACTCACCCCTTTATAAGTAGGACTCGGGAAAGAAGGCTTAAAACACTCCTCATACCCATAAATTACTTCAAGATCTTTTCTTCTGCAACACTCTTCAATTTTGAGATTTATTATATCCTTAAGTATTTCCGGTGACATTTCTACTCTTGCATTTATAATAAAACTTATGTCCCGGGTCAAATCATAAGCGATTTTTGTAAAATTAATTTTTTGCTCTATGCCCACAATACCTGCTTTTATAATTCCACAACCAGTCTCTGTGATGGTTTTCATATGAGCTATATTTCCTCCAGATTTTTTTATGGAATATATAATGTCTTCTAAAATATCTTCAACTAAATCATTTGGATCAAAGAGTATTTTTCCTTTTATATTTACACAGGAATTATACCATCCAAGCATTGACTCTGCTAAGCCATATTTTTTATAATCAATTACCTTTAAGGGCTTCAAATCCATGTCACCCTCTAGGAGATGTCCAATCCACTCTTCAATTCCAACACCATTAAGAGCTGAAATTGGGATTATAGTTGTCCCCGGATATTTATTATTCAACTCTTTAAGTAGCCACAGCTTCTCTTCTTCTTTCAGTATATCAGTTTTATTAATTAGTAATATATTACATTCTTCTATCTGCTTCCAATATAGATATAATATTTCCTCTGAAAAAGGAAAATTGCTAGAGGACATGGCTTGGTATAGCAACCTGCCATCGGTAATTACACTTAAGGGACCGAGTATGAAATTATCTGGATAATATTTTTGAAGGGGCAGAAAAACTGTGGAAACCAAATCAGTACAGCTTCCTACCGGTTCAGCAATTAGTACATCCGGGTCATATTCTTTTATTAAAGAATTTATTTCTCTTATAAAATCATTAAAATGGCAGCAAAAACATCCGCCCTTAACTTCTGTTCCAGGAATACCATTTAATTTTATAAGCCTACCATCCACCAGTTCATTCCCTTGATCATTGGTAATAATACCTGCTTTTATTCCTTTTAGACTCAACAAATTCGCTAATTGTATAACAGAGGTGGTTTTCCCTGCTCCAAGAAAACCACCAGCCAAAATAACCCTTACTTTTTTCATTATTCTACTCCAAGTCTTTTTTATTAACTACTATCTTAACACCGTCAATATTACCATAGAGCACATCAACACCGTATTCCAGTTTTCTGGTACCTGCATTAATTTTCTGCCAGTATACTCCCCAACCAGTTCCTGTTGACCAGAAAGTTGAGAAATCACCTTTATTTATCTTTGGGGAAAAATGCAACTCTTTTTTTACCATATCGCACTTAAACCCGGAGAGAGCAATAATTACCGCCCAACTTGCCATGGATCTTGCATAATGATGGCCGCATTCTACTTCATTCCATGGGTTCCGCTTATACCCGTCATGCCTCTCTCTTACTGACTTGACTATGGTGAGTCCTTCATCAATAAATCCTTCAAATATAAGATTTGAAGCCACTTGGTATTCTATACCAGTCCATACTTCATCTGAATACACAAAGGGAAACCTTGGTCTTCCTCCATGGGGCCATGAGCAGAGTAACAGTCCCTTTTCATCATTTAGGACATAAGTCCTTTGGACATTTACATGATTAGAAAAATCGGGAAGAAAGTTATGATTGAAAATTGCTTTCACTGCACTCTTAACATGTTCCTCTGGTAGTATATATCCAAGCCCTGTTACATGAGCCATAAACTGACCTAAGAGTTGATCGGAGAGACATCCTGTTCCATACTGATATTTATACTTATTTATATCATCTATTTTCTGTATATAATACTCCCCATTCCAAAGCAGATCGTCCATTTTTTTACTTCCACTTTCTAAAGCTTTTTTATATTTCTCAGCGCTGGTTAAATCACCCATTGCTTTTGCTAACTCTATCCCCGCTTTTAAAGCACCAAAAAACATTGAATTAGTTAATGAGTTAAGTCCGTAGAACTCAATATCATAAGTATTGTGCTGTTGACTATCAAGTACACAGTCTCCATCCTTATCCCAATAGGTAAATGCAAAGTCAAGGGCTCTTTTTGCACCTTCCCAGGAAGCTTTTAAAAATTCATTATCTCCACTTATTTTCCATTCTCTATATAGGCGAATGATACTTCCCATCTGTCCATCAGCTGCAGGGTGGAAGTCAAAACGAGAAAGTTCAAAAACAGATCTTGTTCTAAATGCCATATTGCCTTCTTCATCAGTTTCCTTTGTAAACTCCACCGTTCTTGCACTTTGCTCTAAGGTTGGGAACAGAAATGCTGTGGTCTGAGCGTAATTCCATACATGAGTACAAGTTCCTTCGCAGCACCCCCCCTTATCAGAGCAGCCTTCCCATGCTGTCATAGTTCCATCTTCCAGCCAAATGCAAGTTGGGCTTCTAAGCACTGTAATATTGCATGCTGCAGCATCGATAACATGGTTAGGTAGAGTACTTCCAAATAATGCGGAGTGAAATTTTCTACTGTCTTTTTCTAGGCTAGTAAGATTTTTAATAACATATTCTCCTACCTCCCAGGCACTACCAAATTGTTTTGTATAGTGATTTTTAACAACAGGTATATTAGCTTTGGAGTCCTGACTAAAATTCCAACCCTTAAATCTATTTGGAAAATACCAGCTTAAAACAAAGGTGAATTTTTTTTCCTCCCCACTCTTTAAACGACATGGTATACCAAGAGATCCAATCTTAGCTGTGTTTATTGACGGAGCAATAAAGCTACCGACTGAGTCACAGGAGGAAATAACATCAAGTAACCCATCAGAGCTAAAATCATCCCAGAAATCTTGTGGTGCATCAAACCAGGCTCCTGCAAGCCAATTTGCTTTATAGGTTACATCCTTTTCCGGTGTCATGAGGGACATATTACCATAACGTATATAATTATCCTTATAGCTTGAGGAATACATATAAAGACCGGATAAATCTTCTTCTTCTTTGAATTCATTTATGTTTTTTGAGAAGTCATGACCTTCTTCCCATCCAAATTTGTCAACTCCGGAAATACCAACAGCATTTTGGATTGAGCCTGCTATTGTCACATCAACATACTCACTAGAAGTATTTTTTACTTTATAACGTAAAACGGCACAGGGTATTCCTGAAGCTTCAGGATTTAATGGTATAAAAGGTGTAAAAGCTTCCATTGAAACTTTAACTGGAACCTCATCATCCTGAAAATCTATGCTTAGAAAAGGATATTCTCCTTTCATTGTTGAATTCTTGAATCTTGGCAATCCAGCTGAGTCACCTGAAGAGAGACCAAACCCCGAGGAAAAAGGTGACTGAAGACATGATTCCAATACTTTTGATATAGGTTTTTTATTTTTTTCTTTTGCAAATATTGAAAAAAATGTGTAGTCTAATTTATTGCCCTTCCCTGGGGTGTTGAATATCTCCCAATCCCTAAATTCTCCTCTAGCTCCTATAGATACATTTCCCGTACCAATTCCACCAAGGAGAAAGGCAGCTTCCTTTGCATCATTTTTAAATGTTCTCTGTGATTCTTGCGAATATAATTCATCCTGAGAATAGATATTTTTATTCATATATAGCCTCCTATATTCTTTAACGTTCACGTGCACAAGACTATTCTAATATTTATAAATATTAATGTCAATAGATAACAGTAAAAGTATAGCGGTTCAATAATTGAACCGCTATACTTTAATTTCTATTTATTAAAATAAACTGGTTTACCACTTTTAGCTGATTCGTATATTGCTTCAAGTATTTCTGTAACCACCAGTGCTTGTTCAGGCTTTACAACAAGCTCAGTTCCATTTACTATGGCACTAATCCATACCCTTGCTTCTCTTTCTGCAGGGCTTTCAGATACTCCATCATAGAAGGCAACTCCACCTGTTGATAAATCAGGTTTAATCTCATATAGTCTGCTGAAATCTTCTCCGTTAATACGGAGTCCATCCATCATATCTGCTCCAGCTTTAGTACCACAAAGTGTTGTAGCATCGGTTATAGGTTGAAGTGTATTTAATGCCCAACTAGCTTCAAGAATTATTGTTGCACCATTTTCCATTACTATAAATCCAAAGGCAGCATCCTCAACTGTAAACTTTTCGGGATCCCATGATCCCCAAGGATTAGCTGCATTTTTCATTTTACCTAGTTCATGATACGTAGTTCCTACGACATACTTAGGCTTATAATTATCCATCATCCATAAAGTTAAATCAAGTGAATGAGTTCCAATATCAATAAGTGGTCCTCCCCCTTGTTCTTCTTCATTAAGGAAAACTCCCCAGGTAGGAACTCCTCTTCTTCTTACTGCGTGAGCTTTAGCAAAGTAAACATTTCCTAAATCCCCTCTTCTGCAAACTTTATTTAAGTACTGTGAATCGTCCCTATAACGGTTCTGATATCCTATGGTAAGTTTCATTCCAGTTCTTTGAGCTGCTTCTAGCATAGCTCTTGCTTCAGCACCTGTTTTAGCCATTGGTTTTTCACACATAACATGCTTTCCAGCTTCTAATGCATCCACAGTGATGAAGGAATGCTCTCTATTTGGAGTTAATACATGTACAACTTCAATTGTCTTATCTTTAAGTAGTTCTTTATAGTCAGTATATACCTTTGCATCTTCTGTTCCATATTTCTTAGCTGCTTCAATAGCTTTCTCTTCTATAACATCGCAGAAAGCTACCAGCTGAACATTTTCTATTTTTGAAAGGCTTGGCAAATGTTTTCCGTTTGCTATACCTCCACATCCTATTATACCTATCCTTACTTTTCTGTCTTTATTTTCACTCATAATATTTTCTCCTTTTTTAAGGGCTATGCCCAAATTAAAATTTTACTTTTCGTCCTTCTTTATGGGATATATAAGCGGCTTCCATGAGTTCTGTTAGTTGAATACCCTCTTCAACTCCAAAATGGATTTCCGTACCTTCTAGAATTCCATTCACCCATTGGTCTGTAGGTTTAGGCAAGGCAGCAGGTAAGCTAGATGGTAAAACCCATCCTGGAATTTCAGAATTTATTTTACTAGAGATAATCTGAACTTTATTTTCAGGTCCTCCTACAAATAAGCTTCCTTTTGTTCCATATAACTCAAGGGAAAATGGACTATTGGATGATACAAATCCAGTTTCTACAATAGCAATTGCTTTGTTTTTGAATTCAATAACACTTACAGCATTATCTTCTACTCCTTTGCCAGTGAAACTGGTAAACATGGAAGTTATGGACGCTGGTTCTCCTAAGATCCATCTAGAAAGATACATAGGGTGAGCTCCTAAGTCCATCATAGCACCGCCTCCACAGGTAATAGGATCATAAAAATCATCTGGTAGCCAGTTAGCTGTTGCACCATCATGTGCATTTCTAACTCTTAAAAGGGTTATATCTCCAAGAAGATTCTCAACAGCCACTTTTTTCGCAAATAAATTTGCTGGGTTAATTCTATGAGGAAAAGATATGCAGAACTTTACTCCTGCTTCTTTCACAGCTTCTGCGATTTCTAAACAATCCTTTACGGTAAGAGCCAAAACTTTTTCAGTAAATATATGTTTTCCTGCCTTTGCAGCAGCCACAATTACTTCTTTATGCATATTTGTAGGGCAATTAACACACACCCCATCTACATCATCTCTTTTAAGTAAAGTATTTAAATCAGCTTCAAAATCTGCATTTAGCTCTTTTGCCCAAGCTTCTCCCTTTAAACCGTTTTCATCCCATACAGCAGTAATCTTTACATTTTCCTTAGCTTGAAGTTCATTCGCATAACTTTTTGCATGAACATGCCAGCCACTTAACATTGCAACTCTCAACAAAATAAAGCACCTCTTTTCATACCATTAGAGGATAAAACTTTTGTTTTACCTCTTCTCCACTATTATACATCCTATATATGAAAATTAAATTCAATAAATTGGACTCATCTATTACTATTATGGGACATTTATATAGAAGTCGTGGCAATTTTGATATTTTCTCTATAGTTACCTGGCGTAATTCCCTCTTTTCTTTTGAAAAACTGATTGAAATAAATTTCGCTTTCAAGACCAAGGGAATTGGATATGTTTTTTAGAGAAAAGTTTGTTTCCTCTAATAATTCTTTTGCCTTTTTTAGTTTCATACTTAATATAAGACCCTTGGTACCCCTGCCCGTCTTCTCCTTAATAATCCGACATATCTGCTTATTACTAAGACACATATATCTGGCAATATCATCAGCCGTCAATTTCACTGCTAAATTATCTTCAATGAATCTTTCTATCTGTATTAATCTAAAATCATTATCCTTATAGATGGAGCTTATACTATTATGAGATAGTTCACTTGGAGCTAGCCTATTACTGCTCATAGCACGAGCAGAACGAATGATAATTGATGTTATCAAGTTCTTAATACTTATATAGAAGCCTATATTTTTATGATATGCCTCATACAAAGCCTCTTCGAATAACTTTATTATATTCTGCGTATCCTTAAAGCTCTTGCACTCAGTCTCAGTTAGTAATCTTACTATTGTGTTCATCTCCGACTCACAGGGTTCTTCTAAATTTATTTCACAGTTTAAGCTATATTCAATATATCCACCAGAGCTTATAGCCTTTTGTTCATGATAAACTCCAGGTGCTGTAAGATAGAATTCTCCTTCACTTGCATCGAAAGTTCCACTAGCTAAGGTTACCCTACATATTCCACTTTTTATAATATGGTATTCATAGCTAGAATGCTTATGACTATTAACAAGATTTACGGTGGACATATCTGCCACTCTAAAATGTTTAACCTCTACAATATAATTATCCACTTGAGTTTTTAAATTTAATTCTGAAAGTAGTTCTGATGCAGTCCTGATATCCATTTTCTATCAACTCCTAAACTTAGCTGTACTAAACCATTATAAACTAAATTCATGAAAGTTATATATGAGAATGGTTTCTATTTCTATGATTTGGTTTTATAATTTTTAAACCCACCAGATAAATTATAAACCGTCTTAAATTTATTATTTATCAATATATTCTGCACAGCATTGCCAGTTACTCCCTTATTACAGTAAGTTACAGTAATTTCATCCTTGTCTAAATCCTTTAGATATTTTCGAATCTTATCTTGAGGAATATTTCTTGCTTCCTCTATATGTCCTTCCTCAAATTGCTTTGACACTCTTGCATCTATTACTTTAATTTTCTCTCCCTTTTCTATTCTTCTGCTTAAATCTTCAGGTGTTATAAGTTCTCTTCCTTTATTAATAGCATTATCAAGGATCATTCCCGTATACATAACTGGGTCCTTGGTCGTAGAAAAAGGTGGAGCATATGCAAGATCTAGATGAAATAAATCTTCCACCTTAGCACCGAAGGTTATTGCAGTTGCAAAAACATCAACCCGTTTATCTACTCCCTTTGTACCAACAATCTGTACTCCCAGTAGTTTACTTGTAGTTTTATCAGCAACAGCTTTAATAGTCATCTCTTCGCCACCATAGTAAGTAGCTTTATCCGGTTTTATATTATGACAAACTACCACCTCGTAGCCTTCTTTTATAGCTTCTTTTTCACTTAACCCAGTGTAGGCAACCGCCATATCAAAAACCTTAAATATTCCGGTTCCAAGAATCCCTCTAAACTCAAGGCTTCCCCCTGTTACTACATCCCCTACTATTCTACCTGTTTTGTTAGCAGTAGATCCTAGTGGTCTATATATATTATTTCCATTTATAAGAGAATAGCTTTCTGCACAATCCCCACAGGCATATATATAATCAAAATTAGTCTGCATTTTCTTGTTAACTTTAATTGCTCCCGTAACCCCAAGTTCAATCCCCCCTTTTATTGCAAGGAGTATATTCGGTTTGATTCCAACTGCAGTAATAACAAATTCTGTTTCAATTTCTTTGCCACTACTTAATATTACCTTTGTGTTAGGGAATTCCCCATTTATAGCAGCTACACTATCCCCTAGTATTAAATTAATTCCTTTTTCCTTTAAATAGTTTTCAATGTATATAGACATATCTTTATCTAGGGGTGGCATAACTTGAGGAGCAAGTTCAACTATTGTAACATCTATTTCTAAAGCCTTTAGGTTTTCAGTCATTTCAAGTCCAATGAAACCAGATCCTACAATAACTGCTTTCTTAGGCTTGTTTTCGTTTATAAAAGTTTTTATTCTATCCGCACTTTCAACATTTCTTAAATAAAAAATATTCTTATTGTTAACACCTGGGATATTTGGTATAACTGCAACAGCACCAGTGGAAATAACTAGTTTATCAAAAGCCTCAATAAAGATTTCATCAGTCTTTAAATTTTTTACTGTTAACTTCTTTCCTACAGCAGCTAAATTTAATACTTCATGCTGGGTAAATACATCTACATTATATTTTTTCTTAAAGAAACTCGCATCCCTAGGAACAATTTCACTTCTATCCTTAACTTTGTTTCCAATGTAATAAGGAAGCCCACAACCTGAGTAGGATATATCCTTATCTCTATCAAAAATAATTATTTCCGCCTCCTCATCATTTCTTCTTGCCTTTGCAGCAGCTGAGGTTCCACCTGCAACAGCACCAATAATTACAATCTTCATAGCTTTTCCTCCCTTAATTTTTAAAGAGATGTTACCCAATTAAGGTAGCATCTCTTTATAGTATTAGTTAATTTCTTTTTTATAACCGAAATATTTTTCCCCCCACCATAGAGACACATTAACAAGACCAATCATTACAGGAACTTCTATTAGCGGCCCTATTACAGCAGTAAAAGCAACTTGTGAATTAATACCAAACACTGCTACTGCCACTGCTATTGCAAGTTCAAAGTTATTGCTTGCTGCAGTAAAGGATAAGCTTACTGTCTTAGGATAATCTATACCAGCTTTATAGCTCATAAAAAATGAAACTGAAAACATTATAATGAAATATATAATTAAAGGTACTGCTATTCTAATTACATCCATGGGTAATTCAATAATATATTTGCCCTTAAAGGTGAACATTATTATAATAGTAAATAATAATGCTATAAGTGCCAGTGGGCTTATTTTAGGTATAAACTTTTTAGTATACCATTCTTTTCCCATTTTAGGCTCTAATAATAGCCTGGTAAGCATACCTCCAAGAAAAGGAATACCTAAATAAATCGCTACTGAAACTGCTACTTCACCCATAGCTACGTGAATTTCCATACCCTTTAGTCCTATTGCTTTGGGCAATACAGTTATAAAAATATATGCAAAAATAGAATAAAATACTACCTGAAATATTGAATTAAAAGCAACTAAGGCTGCTGCATATTCATTATCTCCCTCTGCAAGACTATTCCATACAATAACCATTGCTATACATCTTGCAAGACCTATAAGTATCAATCCCACCATTAAGGATGGATAATTTCTTAAGAATAATACAGCTAGTGTGAACATCAAAAGAGGTCCTATGATCCAGTTTTGCACTAGCGATAAGGTTAAAACCTTTGGATTATTAAAGACCTTTCCAATCTCCTTGTAATTAACTTTGGCAAGAGGTGGGTACATCATTACAATTAAGCCTATTGCTATTGGTATGGAGGTAGTTCCTATTGAAATACTAGATAGCCATTTCGAAAAACTAGGAAAGAAAAAACCAAGACCTATCCCAAAGCCCATTGCTATAAAAATCCACAAGGTTAAATATCTATCCAAAAAAGATAATTTACTTTTTGACATTTAAATTTCCCCCAATATTAAATTATTCTAACAACAACCGTTATTTTCGTCTGTACACCCACAGGTAGTTTCACTCCCTGTAAGTTTACCAACCATTATAGCCTGTGCACATCCTGTTCCACTTTTTACTTCAATAGCGGAAAATGGGCAATTCTTTGCGCATGCTCCACATTCCATACAAGAATCTTTATCTATAATTCTAGCTTTACCCTCTTTTAATTCAAATACACTATGAGGGCATACCTTCAAACACATTCCACAACCAACACACTTATCTTCAATAAGTTTTAAAGTTACAACATTATTTAAATACTTATGCTTCATAAAAAATCTCTCCTCAAAAATTATTAAAGTGATAAGATATTAACAATAGCGTGATGCCTAGGACTATTGATATAGCTATAACTGGAACAGCTACTTTCATTTCTTTAACAACCCCAGACAAGGAAGTGTACGTTGAACATCCAGTGAAATTCATAGCATAAAAGGAAGCAGCAGATGGTAAAATTAACACATATGCTACCGAGCTAAAGCTATAAATCTTGCCATTTAAAACAATTATCATAATTGTCCATAGCAAGCCTATTAACCATCCTTTAAAGGAAAAGGCTCTACCTGGTATCCAGGGTAAAAACATAGGTACTATTACGCAACCTACTAGAAGAGCTCCAATGTATGCAATTACATCTATACCTTTAAAGTTTCCTATAGATAGTAAGTTCAATAAAAACATTACTCCAAAAATAATAAGAGATGGTTTAAGAGAACCCACAACTTCAAAAGGGGTTAATACTACTCTATCAAGAAAATTGAATTTAACCCTACGCATATCCGTGGTGGCTTTCATTTCATTATTTATAAAGGAAGGTATATCTTCTGCTCTAACTGGTCCATAAACAACCTTAAAACCACTTTTATTTTGCACTTCATGAGCTGAAATTCCTGTAGCACTTAATTGAGGTAATATAAGGCTTTTGTGATGAACTACTTGAGACAGATTAACTTTATTAATACGATTTACCAGCTCAATTGTTCCAAAAGTTTCCTTAGAAGCTGCACACCATACATTAATGCCCTTTGTATCAAGTACAAGTATATAGGCATTTATTCCAGTTAATTCTTTTCTTAAAGCATCAAAGCTCATTTTATAATTCCCTGTGACAAATACATTGGAGTTACTATCTGGTGTCCCTATACTGTAAAGTCCAGGATTTACTTTGAAATTCATTCTGTTTATTCCCCATCTAGCTTTAAAGGAACCTAGAACATCACCAAAAGTTAATTTAGCTGTTACTTCTGTGATACTTATATGATTGCTAGAATGAATTTTTACTTTCTTATCTAAATTCATTTTTAACATAAGGTATCTCCTAATTATATTTCCTTATTCTTTATTCGTTCTGCTAAGTCTTTAACCTTTGCTTCAATAGTTCTTGCTATATCTCTAAAGTCCTCATCACTTTTTCCTGTTGGATCCTCTAGTCCCCAATCTTCTCTATGCTTAGAGGGTAAAAAAGGACAAACCACATTACAACCCATGGTTACCACTATATCAATTTCGGGAAGGTCACCTAAAAGTTTTGACTTATGTGTTTTGTTCATATCTACATTATATAAGTCTTTTATTATTCGTACCGCATCCTGATTAATCTTGTCTCGAAGTTCTGTACCAGCTGAATATGCTTCAAAAACATCCGGTGCAAATAGTTTACTTAACGCTTCTGCCATTTGAGATCTACAAGAATTGTGTACACAAATAAATGCTACTTTTTTCAGTTAAATCATCTCCTAAACATTATTTGTTTTTATTTTAATAAATCCAATAATTTTTCACCCTTTATTTCTTCTGCTTTCCATTCTACAACTGCAAAATTACCTTTAGCAACTTCACTTACTTTATTAATCCAAGTTACTTCATTACTTGCTTTAGCTTTTAAAATTTTATTAGTAGTATTTGTAGCATACAGGCTTGAATTAATAACCCACCATTTGCTATGGATACCAGCACGTTTTAAATCCTCTTCAAGTCTCATAGCTTCGTATACAGGTGTGGTTTCAGCTAAAGTTACAATTATCACTTCTGTTTCCTCTTTATTTTTAAGGGTAGGTAATAATTTTTTAACAGACTCTGGGATATCTCCCTGAGAACGCTGAATTTCCTTATTATAGCTTTGTGTTGATTCTAAAAGTAAAAGGGTATGTCCTGTTGGAGCTGTATCAATAACTACAACTTCATTTTCAGATCTTTCAACTATTTCTGCAAAAGCTCTAAATACAGCAATCTCTTGAGTACATGGACTTCTAAGATCTTCTTCTATATATTCAAGATCTTCATCGCTCATAGTTTCTCTTGCTTTGCTTAAAACTTCTTCTTTATACTTTTCAAGCTCCTTCTTTTCATCTATATTGCTTAAGGTAATACCAAAACTTTCATCTAAAATAAATTTCAAATGTCCTGCAGGGTCAGTAGTTGTAAGATGAACTTTCTTTCCTTTTTTAGCAAGTCCGAGGGCTATTGCTGCGGCTATAGTTGTTTTTCCAACTCCACCTTTACCCATTGTAAATATAACCTTTTTATTAGTAGTGTATATGTCATCTACAACAGCCTTTAACTTTGGAATTTTCTCTATACTTAATTTTTCTTCACTATATTTTATATTATCTGTTGTTAAAAATGCTCTTAGGTTTTCAAGACCTGTTACATTATATGGCCTTAATGGGATTTCATAGGTTTCCAGTTTTCTTAAAGTCTGGGGTATATCTTCGAGGGCTTTTTTCTGCTTATTGAAAATATCACTAGATAAGCTATCATCAAAATTTTTAAGCTGTCCATTTATAATTAGCACTTGATTATTAACTCCAATATCTTGCAACTCTTTTGATGCTCTTTCCGTTTCTTTTAATGGGGTTTCTTCTGGTCTTGTAACAAGAATTAAAGTTGTCAATTCCTTATCAGCTAGGGTTTTTACTGCATTTTTATAAATTTCCCTTTTACCTTCAAGTCCAGCTAGTTGACCCAGACAGGAAGCTCCATGAGTACTTTCACTTATGAAATTACTCCAAGCAGAGGGAAGCTGAAGCATTCTAAGGGTATGCCCTGTGGGAGCTGTATCAAAAATTATATGATCAAACTCCTTTTGAGTCTTCTCATCTGTAATAAAGGTTGTAAACTCATTGAAAGCAGCAATTTCAACGGTACACGAGCCTGATAGTTGTTCCTCCATATTAGCTATAACCACCTGAGGAAGCTTTCCTCTATAAGGTGCCACAACACTTTCTTTATATTCTCTAGCTGCGGCCTCTGGTTCAAAATTAGCTACAACTAGATTTGGTACCCCATCTATTTCAATACCCTTGTTATTAAGCTGCGTATTAAATACATCCTGTAAATTAGAAGCAGGATCTGTACTTATAAGCATAATCTTCCTTCCTTCATCTGCTAAAGTAATAGCAGTTGCACAAGCTGCAGATGTTTTACCAACCCCACCTTTACCTGTGAAGAATAAATACTTGGTTAGTTTTATTTCATTTGGATTAAAACTCCTTAGCATTGTTGCGCCTCTCTCCTTAAATTAACAGCAGCCACCTTTACAATCGCAGCTTTTAGTTTTAATTTTTATTGAAGTTTTAAGATACTCCTCAGAAATCTCAAGAAGTTTGCAGAATTCTACATTTGTAGGATAATGTTTAGTTTTAACAACTTCATCCTCTACAATAGTTACGGGTAAAATATCTACTCCCTCGCTATTAAGAAGTCCATTAATTATAGTATTATCAACAAAAGCTTGAGGATTAGTTGATAAATTATATCTTTCTACAACTATACCTTTATTTTTCAGTCTATTAATAGCTGTTGATACTCTTAGTAAATCAGCATTTACAGCAGGTCCGCATACTCCTGTTGAACAACACATTGCAGGGTCATAGATTATCATTTTTTTCATTATAAATGCTCCTTAAATGTTAAATATTAATTATATTATTTACTGTTACAATTAATTTTTCCTTTACCTCTACAAATGCAATCTTCCGTTGATGTAAAGATATTCATTAAAGATAAAACTAAATTATTAGCTTTTGTAAAATCAAAAGAATAGTAACTCCAAAGTCCATCTTTTCTACTGTTTACAAGCCCAGATTCCATTAGTACCTTCATATGATGAGATAGTGTTGGTTGAGTAAATTTAAAGTCCTCAAGTATTTCACAAGCACATTTTTCACCACAGGACAGAATATCAATAATCTTTAGTCTATTAGGATCTGATAATACCTTAAATAATTTAGCATTATTATCATAATCATTATTCATTAAGTCACCTCTTACATAGACGCTCATCTATATATTTAGTATAGATCACCATCTATGTATTGTCAATAAAACTAAACAGATAAAAAAAGTAGCAATAATATAATTGCTACTTTTTTTAAACAAATATTACAAATCAACTAATGTTTATGATGCTCTCCATAGCTTTTAACTTAAGTATTTATTTAATCTGCTTTTTAAGACTACCTTTGGTTGAAAACCTACCATTTTATCCATAACTTTTCCATCTTTAAAAATTATAACTGTTGGAACACCCGTAATTTCATATTTCTGAGCAATATCTCCACTTTTATCAACATCCACTTTAAATACTTTGACCTTTCCATCCATTTCATTACTCAATTCTTCAATTATTGGAGCAAGCATTTTACACGGCCCACACCATACAGCAGAAAAATCTATTAAAACTAAATCAGCACTGTCTAAAACCTGGTTTTGGAATTCATTACTATTAATTTCTTTTGCCATTATATTACCTCCATTTTATTTTTCTAAGGGTAAAATATATGATCCGGTCCCACCAGAAATATTAGTCACTTTATATCCCAGTGTTGATAGTTCCTTGCAGGTCTTTCCACTTCTTCCACCTGATTGGCTATAATATGGTATTTCGTTGTCTTATTTAGATGTTTTTCTGGTGAGGCTAAAATCGTACCCATAGATATATTCTTAGCTGTCGGTACATGACCACCTTTATATTCATAAATTTCTCTAACATCTATTAAATTAATCTTTCCTAGTTTACCATCCAAATCATGAACACTTATTGATTCATAATTAGCTTTCCCGAAAATTGAAAACATATTATTACCTCCTATAGCATAATATTATTATATTAGTAATTGCTTATATACTTATAATAAATTATACGATTATTTTTGTCAACACTATTGTAATTTTTTTCATCTAGAAGAATCACAATAATTTTCTTTCAAGATTTTAATTACATTTCTTATTCTATCATCCTTTATTGAATAGGTAATTGAAAGTCCACTTTTATTAGATTCTAATATTCTATGTGCTTTGAACATGCCTAAATGTTGTGATAATGCAGATTGTGTAAGATTATTAATCTTTAGGTGGATTTCACTTACCGTCAAGGGTGATTCCAAAAGAAGGCACACTATTAGTAGTCTATTTTCATTTGCCAATACTTTTAACAGCTCGGCTATATCTTTAACATTATCTATCACAAGAATTCCTCCTACCTTAATTATTCACATCTACTGATTTTGTATATTAGTAATTAATTATATATTCATATTAGTTTATATATTTTTCAATATCAACATCTATCTTGAAATAGTAGTAATTGAAGTCTAAAAAAAGACACTCACATGAGTGTCTTTCAAAATTTACTTAATTAGATTTCCATGATTATTGGTATTATAATAGGTTTTCTTCTAGTTTTATTATAAATAAATTCTCCTAAAGAGTATTTAATGTTAGATTTTATTATAAACCAATCTGTAATTTTCTTATCCATACATTTATCTAGTTCTACTTTTACAACTTCAGTTGCCTCATTTAATAAATTTCTAGATTCTCTTTCATAAACAAAGCCTCTTGTAACAATATCTGGTCCAGATAGCACACTAATGGATTCTTTACCTATGGTTACTACCACAGTTATTATTCCATCCTGAGACAGATGTTTTCTATCTCGAAGCACTACATTACCTACATCGCCTATACCAAGGCCATCTATCATAATTGCACCAGATGGGACTATTTCAGATTTTCTAGCTCCATTTCTAGTAAGCTCAAGTACTTGACCAGCTTCTAAAATAAATATATTTTTAGAATCCATACCAAGACCTTCAGCTAACAATCCATGCAGTCTAAGATGTCTGTATTCCCCGTGTACTGGCATAAAGAACTTAGGTTTAACTAAGGTGTGGATCAATTTAAGTTCTTCTTGGCAAGCATGCCCTGAAACATGGACTTCTTCTATTGCATTATAAATCACTTCAGCTCCCTGCTTAAAGAGGGCATCAACCAACTTTGAAATCAACTTTTGATTTCCAGGAATTGGCGATGCAGAGATGATTATTAAATCTCCCCTAGCAATTGTAATTTTTTTATGGTTTGAAAAAGCTATTCTGGAAAGCGCAGCCATAGGTTCCCCTTGACTTCCAGTAGTTATAATGGTTATTTTTTCTGGAGGGTATTTATAAATATCATCAACACTAATAAGTTGATCTTTAGGTAAATCCATATAACCTAGTTCCATAGCTATACTAGATATTTTTTCCATACTTCTTCCACTAAAGGCAACTTTCCTTCCGTAAAATAAAGATGATTTAATAATCTGTTGAATTCTATTGATATTTGATGCAAAGGAAGCCACTATTATCCTACCCTTGGCCTTTGCAAAAATTCTCGTTAAGTTTTCGCCTATAATTTGCTCTGACATTGTATAGCCAGTACGTTCAACATTTGTACTATCTGCCATTAATAGAAGTACCTTCTGATTTCCAAGTTTTGCAAACCGGTGCAGATCTATTACTTCTTTATCTATAGGAGCATAATCTATTTTAAAATCTCCTGTATGAATTATTACGCCTTCTGGTGTGTGTATTGCTAAGGCGCAGGCATCCGGTATACTATGGCCGGTCCTTATAAATTCAACTTTGAAGTTTTGAGTTTTAATTTCCTCTCCTACTTTGACTTCACTAAGTGTGCAGTCCGCAAGCATATTATGTTCAACAAGCTTACTTTTCACTAATGCTAAAGTCAATTTTGTTCCATATACTGGTACATTAAGTTGTTTTAATATATAAGGTAAAGCCCCTATATGATCTTCATGGCCATGAGTTAAAAAGAAACCTTTTACCTTTTCTTTATTATTTAGTAAATAGGTTATATCTGGTATTACTAAATCTACACCGTACAGTTCTACACCAGGAAAAGCTAACCCACAATCAATAACGACTATTTCATCACCATATTCTATAACTGTAATATTTTTACCAATTTCCCCTAGACCTCCTAGCGGAATAACTCTTACTTTATTTTTAGTTTTTGTTATCATTAAATCTCCAGTCTGTTAATAAACTTCCTTAATCGAAGTTTATTTAACATAAATTATTTTTTAGTTTTCTAGTAGTCTCCATATAAAAGAACATAAAAATCAAGTTCACTTGCCTAAATGACAGGAACAACGATTACTTAATTTTTTATATGTTTAATCTAATGTTATTGTACTAATAACAAATCCCTTTTAATTTCAATCTCATATCGGAATTAATTAAAAGCATTTTTTCCCAACAACAGTATATATTTAAATAATCAAAATGAATTTAACGATTAAAAAACCATTTTGATTAAGTTAACATATTAAACTGCTTTTTATAGTTGACTACATGTGAAAAAACTTAAATAGATATAGTTACTTTATATTCATTTAACTTCTTTCAAATGTGACATAATTATTATATATAATAAATTAAAAATAATCAAGTTTTGCTATAACTAAATTAACATATATATATTATATCATAAGCTCTATTAAAATAGAAATGAAATCAGTGTTAACACTGATTTCATTTCTAACTATTTCTATTGAGCTGCTTCTATTGCAGTAGCATCTCCTGATTTTTTAATATTTGCATAAGCAGTATCTAAAGTTTCTTTCCCAAACATTACTGATTCCATCTCAGATTTATATGTTGCAATCCAATCTACCCATCCTGATGGAGCGGCATAGAATGGCAATGCTTTTGGCTTTGCTACATCCAACAATCCTTTAATGATAGTAAAACTAGCTGGAAGTGTAGGTTGTAATTGCGTATAAATTGCGTCATTAACTGGAATACCACGAACTGTTCCAAGAATAGTTCCAGCAGTTTTATCTGCTATAAACCATTTAACAAACTTTTTGGAATCAGCAATATTTTTTGAATTCTTACCAATGCTTAAAAATATAGTAGCTTGTGCCCATCCGCCACCAGAAGATCCATTAGGAATATTAACTACAGAAACCTGTTTGGTAGGCATTAAAGCGTTTAGTGCTGATACAGAACCTACTGTAGCACCACGCGTCATGACTTTTAGTGAAGCCATAGAATCAGCTTTTGCATCATTTTCTATAAAGGACAATGTAACTGCTGCAGGTGGAACTGTTCCGTTCTTCCTGTACTCTACAAATTTATTATTAAAAGCGTACCAAAGAGTTTTATCAAGATTAAATTTGCCATCCTTCATAATTGGGCCTTTACCATTACCAGTTTGATAGTATTGGTAATTATCCCACATATTTGTACCATCACCAATTGCATATTTATCTTTAGGAAGTTTGGCTCTTCCTTCTTCAGCAAATGCCCAGTAATCTGTCCAAGTCCATCCAGCTTTAGGTAGTGTTACACCAGCTGCAGTTAAATCAACTTTATTGTAAGCATTTCCTTGTCCATTCATGCCTAGTGGAATAGTGTAAAGCTTACCGCCAATTTTAAGATTATTTACAAGTTTTGAGTCTACTACTCCACTTAAATTAATACTAGAAATGTCAGCTAATTGGCCTTTTTTAACATAGTCTGGAAGAACCGATGCATCCATTTGAAGTACATCTGGTACTGTATTTGAAGCAGCTAAAACAGTTAACTTACTCCAATATCCGTCCCAGCTTAAATATTCTGGTGTGAAAGTTACGTTTGGAAACTGTTTAGTGTACTCAGCTAATGCTTTCAAAGTTGCATCATGCCTTTCTTGAGCACCCCACCACATTATTTTTAAATTTACTGGCTTGTTTGAATCTGCAGCAGGCTCTGTTTTAGTAGGTGTCTTAGTACATCCAGACAAAACCATAACAGAAGCGAGTAGTGTAGCTATAACACCTTTGCTTAAATGTCCTTTCATTAATAAATTCCCCCTCGTAGTTTTTTTAGTATCATAATCTGTTTACTATCCCTTTATTCCTGTAGATGCTATACCTTCTACAAACTGCTTTTGTGCTGAGAAAAACAGTATTACTGAAGGTACAATGGAAAGAAGTGATATAGCCAACAGTTGACCCCATTGGACTTCAAATTGATCAATAAACATTCTTAGGGCTAAACCTACAGTGAATTTGCTCACGGAACTTAGGTACAATACTTGAGAGTAAAAATCATCCCAGCTCCATATGAATGTAAATATAGCCACAGTTACCAGTGCTGGCTTAATTAGAGGCAATATAACCCTCCAGTATATAACGAAAGTTGAAGCTCCATCAATAGTTGCTGCTTCATCTAATTCCTTTGGAATAGCCCTTATGAATTGAACCAAAAGGAATATAAAAAATGCTCCTCCACCTAAAAAATGTGGAAATATCAACGGAAAATAGCTATCAGTAAAATGTAATTTACTGTACATTATATATTGTGAAACTACTGTTACCTGAGATGGAAGCATCAAGGTAAGCATTAGTATTGAAAACCAAAAGGCTTTAAACTTAAAATTAATTCTTGCGAAACCAAAGGCCACCAAAGAACTTGTTACTACAGACCCAAGCACATTTAGAACTTCCATAATCATATTATTTTTAAAGAAGTGGGTAAAGGTATAAGCCTTTGATAAGTTCCAACCTTTTATATAGTTCTGAAGCGTAGGCGCTGTAGGAAACAAATTAGCTGAGCTCATCTCTCCTATAGTTTTAAATGTTGCTCCAACCCACCAAATTACGGGAAAAAGCATGGCTAAAGAAAATAATATAAGTATAATATGAGTTTTATATTTTAATTTACCACTATTATTACTCATTTGCGTTTACCTCCAGTTGAATCATCCTCATAGAAAACCCAATACTTTGAAGCCAAGAAATTTATTGCTGTGAATACGGCAATTATTACAAGCAATATCCATGCTAATGATGAAGCATACCCCATTTTAAATGATTTAAAGGCTTTATTGTATAGGAATAATGCATAGAGTAAAGTTGCATTAGCTGGTCCACCTTGGGTTATAATAAAAGCAGAATTAAACATTTGGAAGGCACCTATTATGCCTAAAATAAGATTGAAAAATATTACTGATGATAACATTGGAATAGTAACATTAAAGAATGTTCTAACTTTTCCTGCTCCATCAATGCTTGCAGCCTCATATAAATCTTTTGGCACCGACTTTAAGCCTGCTAAAAATATAATCATAGTAGCTCCAAACTGCCAAACATTTAAAAGAATTAAAGTTCCTAATGCAGTACTAGGATCAGCTATCCATGCAATTTTAGCTACACCAAAGATTCCTAAAATTAAGTTTGCATACCCATCTATTCCGAATATATTCCTCCATAATATTGATACAGCGATACTCCCTCCTATAAGAGATGGAAAATAAATTGCTGTTCTATAAAAGCTCATCCCTCTAACATCTTTGTTTAATAAAGTTGCCACGAAAAGTGAAAACATCAATTTAAGTGGAACTGCTATCAAAACAAATGCAAAGGTTACCGATAAGGATTTAGTAAAAAGAGGATCATTGAAAAATATATTACTATAATTAGTAAGACCAATCCATTTTGGTGTATCAAGTAATGAATATCTTGTAAATGATAGATACAAGGATTGTACCATTGGCCATAATGTAAGTAGTAAAAAGCCTATTAGCCAAGGTGATATAAATAAATAGCCTATTATTGTCTGCTTAGAATCCGTACTAAGCTTTGCTATCTTCTTGTCTTTGTTCTGCTCTTGCTTTTTTGACAATTTTATCTCCATAAAATATTCCCCCCCTTAAGATAATTTACATTTATTTGTTTAGTAAACCTTTATTCAACTCGTCGAGTACTGGTTGAATTGTAGGTAGTTTAGAATTTACCCAGGCTTTCCAATCTTTCTCTATATTGTTAGAGTTTACGAGAAGATTGTTTATTTCAGTATTTTGACCTATTGTAAGAGTTCCTATCTTTTCTATATTAGGACCACTAAAGAAATCTGCACCATAGTCCCTTTTTAGCATTTTAACATCATTACTTAACATCCTAGAGGTTACTGCCATTGCTTGATTTCTTACCTCTACTGGGAACATCTGATTATCAGTCAAATCGAAATAGTGCCAGTAGCTTACCATTTGCATTATTCTATAGCCTTCACCCTTATATGGTGAAATGTAATTTCCATATACATCCTTTTTCCATAAAAGTTTGATTATGCCGCCATTTTCGTTCCAGTCCTTGCCTTCTATACCAAGGGTACTAAATTTATAACCTTCAGCACTAGCAATCCAATCCCACATTTTAAATAATCTATCAGCCTTTTCATCCTCCATATTTGCTTTAAGAAGTACAGCCGACCAATAATCACCGTTCTCATTTACAATTAAATCTCCATCTGGGTTTCTCACATAAAGTGGAGCTACTGCTTTATTTACATCTATATTTGGATCTGTCTTTTTTAAATTTTCTCTGGCTGCATTTATGTTTAAGGGAATCCAATTATTATATAAAGCTGCTGCTTGGCCAGAGTAAAATTTATTTGGTCCATCATCATTTTTGGCATAAGGCTGTTCTTTCCAAATTATGTTTTGATCATACATTATTTTTAATTCCTTAATGCCTTTTAAAGTTTCAGGAGCACTAGCTGCCCATATATATTTACCATTTGATAATCTATAACCACCAGTTGTATAACCTGGAGTTGGAAAATATGTAGTTACAAAGCCTGGGTAACCCCATCCAATTGTAGTTAGCCCTATAGTATTACCTTTCCCATTTTCTCCTGGATCTTTAGCTACAATCTCTTTTATTAGATTTTTAAATTCTTCCCAAGTATATTCTTCTTTAGAAAGTCCTAACTTTTCAGCCCAGTCTTTTCTGTAAAAGTACATACATAAATTAATATCCTTAATGCTTTTATTCCCAATACTTGACGTCCAAATATAATCTTTTCCATTAATTTTAAGTGCTTCATCCGAGGCCATTTTCACCTTAAGTTTAAATAAATTAGGATATATATTAATATCAGGAAGTTCCCTAAAAACTCCTTCTTTTACCCATCTCTCTACCTCATATACTGTTTGGTTCTGAAACCTACTCCAAACAATATCAGGAGTTTGACCAGAGCTTATAAGTATTCTTACTTTATCGTCCCAATCATTAAAGTTAACAGGTATTAGTTTAAATTCTATGTTAAATTTATCTTCCAAATACTTTACTCTAGGGTCCAGGGAGTAAGATGCCGGATCAAAGACATTTATAGTATATATATATTTTTTCTTATAAATTTCTTTTGCTTTATTGCTTCCCTTATCCATAGCTTTTGATATAAAGTAAATAGTTGGAATAGAGAGGACAAGCACCGTCAAAAGCACATAAACTATTACGTTTCTTTTATTCAACATTTATTCACTCCTAAGACTATAAAAGTTTCAATGTTTATAAATTTAATATACTATATTTAGTTTGAACATAAAATGCAAAGAAATATGATTAGTTTGTAATAATCTACGATTGAGAAAATTTATTCTTCACAAGTAAGTTTCAGAGTTATTCTTGTACCTTCTTCTTCAACACTATCAATTTGTAAACCATATTGGGCTCCTAAGTTTAGTTTAATTCTTTTATGAATATTATAAAGTCCTATCCCATTCCTAGACTTTTTATCTAATAACTCTGAAGTATCTGGTAATTCAAGCTTAGCTCTAAGCTTTTCAAGAGCCTCAAATTTAATACCTTTTCCGTTATCAGATATAAAAAATATCATGATATTATCCTTTAATCTTCCAGTAATATTTACTTTTCCTTCACCAATTTTTGGCTCCAGTCCATGATATACCGCATTTTCTACTATTGGCTGAAGTATCATTTTTATAATTTTTTTATTTAGCATGGCTTCTTCAATATCAAGTTCTAATTTGAATCTTCCATTGAAACGAATACCAATAATATTAAAATATTGTTTTATTATGTTTAGTTCTTCTTTTAGAGTTACGTAATTTCCACCTCTTATGCTATATCTAAAGATTTCAGCCATAGCTACAGATATTTCAACTATTTCTTTTATATTATTTGCAATGCTTATACTTCTGATACATTCTAAAGTATTGTACAAAAAATGTGGATTTATTTGGCTTTGAAGTGTAGAAAGCTCTGATTGTTTCTGAATTAGTTTTGACTCATAAAGTTCTTGCTGCGTTTGCATATTTGCTTGTGTAAAATCTTCAATTTTATCTAGCATCTTATTTATATCGCTGCCTATAAAATCAATTTCACTATTACCCTTTATTTTCAACCTTTTATGTATATTTTCTTCATTAAGTCCATTAGTAAAACTAACAACTCTAGAAACTGGTATTGTAAGATTCTTATTTAAGATTAAACCTATGGCTATAAGTAAAAAAGACATAATAAGAACCATTGATAAAAATGAACTTATATATATATTTTGTTTATTATAAATATGGGCAACAGATACAGAACCAATAATCCTCCATTTAGTATTTTCCATAAAAACATTTTGGTAAATATGTCCCCCACTATCCTTTAAATTGATTTTGCTATAGTAGCTACCTACGCTTTTAATATCCCTTGATAGTATTATCTTATTGCTTTCATCCACTATGAAAAACTGAGAGCCGCTTGTGGTGTTTGCATGATCAATTATACTCATCACATTATTAGTTTTACACTTTAATATTATATAACCAATTCTGTTATTTAATGGTGAGCCATATTCTGATTGGTATATAGGTCTTATTAGATAATAAAACAGATTATTATCCTCTGGGGAAGAAAATGTTAGAAAAGCAGGTAAAGCAGCGGCCTTCGAAGGAAAATTTTTATTTTTAACTAAACTGTTATATTCATTAAAAGATAAGTTAGACATAAAACTAGAATAACTTTCATCATTTTTCACTAAGCAAATATCCACTACATCAGTATTTGTACTAGTAATATAATTAATAACACCTGAAACAAAAATATTTAATTCAACCTTATCAGATACAGAATCTTCCACCAAATATTTTTGAACCCAATTTGAATATGCCAATATATAGCTTATATCCTCCAAACTTTTTGTAGACACGTCAATATTTCCTTTTATTTGGCTCATGGTACTTGTAGTATAATCTTTTGCTTGCAGTTTCATAGTATCCACGAATTTTATATAAAAAATAAATTGAATTATAAATAATAATAAAATTGACATGCTAATTAATATAGTAACCTGGTATCTTAATTTCAACCTGTCAAAACTAATTTTTTTCATTTCTTCACTCCTAAAATTAATTTGTTTTTCTAAAATTACCAGGGGTAGTATTCCAATACTTTTTAAAAACCTTGCTAAAATAGTAGTAATCAGAAATTCCAACAGTGTTAGCAACATCTTCTACTGATAAATTCTTATCTTTTAATAGTTCAGCGGCAGCTTTCATTCTTATTTCAGTTATGTAATCTGTAAAATTTATATTTTTATATTTTTTAAAGATACTGCTGCAATAGTTGGGACTTAAATTGAACTTAATAGCTAATTCTTTCAATTGATGTTTTTCGGTGTAGTGCTCGTTAATATATGTCAGCATATTGTTAAATTTCCGATTATCTGTTTCATCTTGATTGATTTCTTTCTTAATTCCATATTTTTCATCTAAATAGAATTTTAAGCGTTTTAAGATATCTTCTCCTATGGATTCATTTATAGGTTTTAATAGATAATCAAAAGCTCCATTTTTAAGTGCCTTTTGTGCATACTGAAACTCGGCAAATCCTGTAACTATAATAAATTCAGTCTCCCTTTTCTCAGCTCTCAGCTTTTCAAGTAGCTCGATACCTGTCATTCCAGGCATTCTTACATCACAAAAAACCACTTCAGGTTTTTCCTTCAATATAGTTTCTAATGCTTCATAAGGATTAGTAAGCTCAGCAATAATTTCGAATCCTAGAGTACTCCAGGCAAAGGTATTTCTGATTCCCAAAAGTACCCAGGGCTCGTCATCAACAATTACAACTTTATACAAATGAACATCTCCTTATAACAAAGAATTTGTGCAAAATATTTTGCACAAATTCAATATAATTTACTATTTTATTTTTGTTTCCTTTTCAGCAGCTTCTAAAATGCCCTTCATATAGCCCACTGCATATAGATTGCCAAACGTAGTATATCCTGGATGATCATGTTTATCCCCTTCAATAGTTGGTACATGATCAGGTCTAATTGGTCCATCATAGCCTAATTTCATATATACTTTCATGCATTCATACATATCAGTAGGTCCATCATCATGAAACACTTCATGAAAATGATCTTTGGTACCCACTACATCTCTAAAGTGAACGAAAAAGACCTTCTTTTGAGGAACAAATTTATTAATCACATCAATTACGTCCGATCCTTGAGCTCTAAAGGAACCTTGACAAAGAGTTATTCCATTGTTAGGAGAAGGATACATATCAATTGCTCTTTGGAAAGCTTCTGGGGTTATTAGGATTCTAGAGATTCCTCTAATTGGAGTAACAGGTGGATCATCTGGATGTAGTGCAAGCTTTACTCCTGCCTTCTCAGCTACAGGCACAACTCTATCTAAAAACCATTGCAGGTTTTCCCATAGTCTTTCTTCACTGACTTCTCCAGCCCAAGTATGGGGAGCAAATTTCATTTGATCATTGTTAAATTCAGTAGACAAAGCTCCTCCTCTGGTTCTCGCATAATCAGAGGTTCTAAACCATGAGATAACCGGCATCCAATTATAGCAATAAACCCCAATACCTAACTTACCCATATTTTCTATAAGGGTAATAACATCTTTTAATTCTTCTTCTCTTCCTGGAAGACCAAGTTTAATTTTATCAAACCAGGAACCTTCCA
>DATCIH010000115.1:0-22410 GCA_036507955.1 Clostridiaceae bacterium
TCAAAAATCAATTGAATTGTGAAAGGTGTTCTTTTGACTACCATAGCCAAATTATCTCTTAGTAATTTTCGTGCTTTAGCATTTGTACAAGGCATTAATGGTGTGCCTTCAATGTTTAATACATATACCATATTTTTAAAATCTCCTATATGTTAGAGTTAATATCCTTAGACAATGTTATCTAGGCTTTTTACATCTATCACACTATCTCGTACCCACAAGATTGCTTAATAATAGACAACAGTGCTACGAACTAGGATAAACATTCGTAGGTGTTATGACCTAAATAACGTAGTAATTTAATACTTAGTCTAGTCAACTGGGCTATTAGTATTTCTACCTCAAGCCCCTATCCCTTTAGGGTAGGGGTTATTGACATTGATTGAATTTCAAAAGCTTATCTATTTTAGCTGTAGATGGGGAGGTTATTTCAATAACCAAATTGTAGCATTAGTTCTCTTGATATAGCCTGATGCTGCCATGAAGGAGCAGCTTGCATATAGGGAACTCCATCAATAATTTCCCATCTTTCATTTTCAGGCCAAGTTAAGTAATCTGCATAAGTATATTTCTTATTTTCCTGTGGCATTAGCATTCCCCGTATATTGATAATAGTAACAAAGGATTCTACCATTATAGAGCTTCCTGTTTTTTTCTGCCCTTCTTCCAAATAATTCTTGAAAGTCCTTATTTGCTGTCAATATATAATAGGACCAGCTATCTAGATTTTCAAAGGTTCTACCTAAAACTTTATAAAGCTCTTTAACCTCTTCAATTTCCCCAATTCTTTCCCCATAGGGTGGATTAGATATTATAACTCCATATTTCTTACTTGACTTATAATCCGCAACATCTGTCCTTTCAAAGGATAGAAAATCATAAACTCCAGCCTTCCTTGCATTGTCTTTTCCAGTTTTAATAACCCATCCATCAATATCTGAACAAAGAATCTTAAATTCTTTATCATTTATTTTTCTTTTTGCATAGTTTCGTGCTTCCTCCCATATCTCTTCATCCATGGTAGGCCAGCTTTCAGATACAAAGCTTCTATTAAGTCCTGGAGCAATATTTTTACCTATTAAGGCTGCTTCAATTGCAATAGTTCCTGAGCCACACATAGGATCCACTAATAGCTTATCAGTATTCCAATCTGATAATAGCACCAACGCTGCTGCTAAGGTTTCCTTAAGAGGTGCTCCACCAGAATTTTCTCTATAACCCCTTTTATGAAGGCCTGCTCCAGTAGTATCAATAGTTAAAGTCACTATATCCTTTAGTATTGCTACCTCAATTTTATAAATTGGGCCATCCTCACTAAACCAATCTTTATTATACTTTCTCTTCATAGCTTCTACCACAGCCTTTTTTACGATTCCTTGGCAATCTGGTACACTATGTAGCTTTGACTTTATAGACTTACCCGTAATATGCATCACGCCATTTTCCGGAATTAAAGCTCCAAAATCAACAGACAAGGTTCCTTGGAAAAGTTCTTCAAAGCTCTCCGCCTTAAATTCCTTCATTTTTATTAAAATCCTATCTGCTGTTCTAAGCCATATATTACAAGCAGCAATATCCCTTTCATCTCCCTGAAAGGAAACACTTCCGTTTTCTACCTTTAGATCCTCATAACCTAGAGCTTTAAGCTCCTTTGCTAAAACAGCTTCTATACCAAAGGTTGCTGTAGCTATCAATTCATATTCCATTTTTTTCTCCTATTATTTTAAGTTTAATTCTACTACCACAGGGCAATGATCTGAACCAAATACCTCATTTAATATATCCACAGACTTCACTTCCTGAAGTAAGTTATTAGAAACAAAGTGATAATCAATTCTCCAGCCTGTATTTCTTTCCCTGGATTTAAACATATAGCTCCACCAGGAATACTTTATCGTGTCCGGATTCATATATCTGAAGGTATCAGTATATCCATTTTCAATAAGTTTATCAAGCCACAGCCTTTCAATTATAAGATAGCCTGAGGTTTTCTCATTAGCTTTAGCATTTTTAATATCTATTTCTGTATGTGCTGTATTATAATCTCCACATATAACTAATTTTTTTCCATCAAGGACCAGATTATTACAATAATCTAAAATTGCATCATAAAATCTAAGTTTATAATCTAATCGTTCTTCATCCCTTTGACCATTTGGAAAATATATATTTAATAATACAAACTCCTTAAAAAATGTTATTAGTATTCTACCTTCTCGATCAAATTCTTCAATTCCAATTCCATGTAAAATCTGTTCCGGTTCTACCTTTGTATAAGTTGCTACTCCACTATAGCCCTTTTTTTCCGCGAAGCTATAAGATGAATAATAGCCTTCAATATTTTTCACCTTATCCTCTAATTGATCTGATTGAAGCTTTGTCTCCTGAAGACATAATACATCGGGCATTTCTGACATAACCCAAGATAAAAAGTCCTTTTTAATAATAGCCCTTAGGCCATTAACATTCCAGGAATAAATTTTCATATGCCTCACCTCATTCGTTTATATAATCATATCTTACCTCTTAATAAAGTTTCTAGCAAATAAATCAGAGACGATTAAAAATCAGAGGCATTTTCAAGCTGCTTCTGATCTTTATTAACAAAAGGGACAAGCAACCGCTTGTCCCTCATAAACCAAATTATTTTTATTCTTCACCACGAAGCTTATATGGTTCATTCATTAGTCCAAGCTTAGATAATACATAGAATAATATGGATAAGGCAACTCCTACAAAGGCTGCAAAAGCCATACCCTTAAGTTCAACAGTACCAATCGTGATCTTAGCTCCACTAACACCAATAACGAAGGTTATGGCAGCTAGAACCATGTTATAGCTCTTGCTGAAATCAACTTTGCTTTCAACTAACATTCTTAAACCAGATGCTGCAATTGTACCATAAAGAAGTAGTGTAACTCCACCCATAACTGGATTAGGAATTGTTGTTATAAAGGCAGAAATTGGTCCAATTACCGAGAAAATAATAGCTAGTATTGCGGCTCCACGAATAACCCATACGGAGTAAACTTTTGTTATTGCCATAACTCCAATATTTTCACCATAAGTAGTATTAGGAGGAGATCCTACAAAACCAGATAAAATATTACTTACTCCATCACCAAGAAGGGATAAATGAAGTCCTGGATCTTTTATCATGTCTCTATTTGTTATATTTCCTGTAACTATAAGATGACTTACATGTTCTGCAAGTACCACTAAGCAAGCAGGAAGGATAATTAGTATTACCCTAGAATCGTAAACCGGAGCTGAAAATGTTGGAAGTCTTAAAAAATGAGCCTCAATAACTTTATCGAAATTTACCATACCCATACAAAGGGCTAATATATAACCACAAACTATTGAAGTTAGGATAGGAATTATCTTGAAGAACTTTCTAAATACTACAGAACCAATAATTCCAACCATTAGAGTAAATATTGATACTGTAAGTACCTTAGCATCAGGTACGAAATTAACTAACTTAGAAAGACTAGTGCTTGCAGCGGCTAGTGCAGTTGAATCTATTGTCTTAGCAGATGCTTGAGTAATAAGGTTTCCAATAGCTCCACTAAAGTCAGAAGCATATGGAATAAAGCCTGCCTGTTGAGCAGCATTAGGTGCTAGCTCAAGACCGATTATAGCAACAACAGCGCCCATAACTGGTGGAGGCATTATAACATCAATCCACTTGATCCCTACGAATCTTATTATAAATGATATTAATACGAAAAAAATACCGAATATTATAAATCCAAATTGAGCATGAGAAAATCCACCGTATGATTTCATAATTAAAAAAACTGGAGCTAGAAAAGCAAAACTTGAGCCTAAGTAAGCTGGTATTTTACCTTTTGTGATAAAGGAATAAATTAACGTTCCTATACCATTCATAAGTAATGCTACTGCTGGGTCAACACCAAATAAGATCGGTACAAGTATTGTAGCACCAAACATAGCAAAAAGGTGCTGTAAACTTAGTGGAATCGTTTCTAGTATTGGTAATTTTTCGTCCACATCTACAAAGTTTTTCATGATAACCCTCCCCTAAATATTATAATTCATATATCTTAACTGAATCTGTTCCATCTATTTCAGTAACTTGCACTGAAATAAGTTCTTCCCTTGAGGTAGGTATATTTTTACCTACAAAGTCAGCTCTTATTG
This sequence comes from Clostridiaceae bacterium, assembly GCA_036507955.1. Taxonomy (GTDB): domain Bacteria; phylum Bacillota; class Clostridia; order Clostridiales; family Clostridiaceae; genus DATCIH01. Next base: position 4,168 of record DATCIH010000115.1, read on the forward strand.
GCAGTTCTCTATGCCCTCTATCAACTAATACCGCCAGCTGGATGGTTTTAGGCCTTCCATGGTCAATTATTGCATCAATAGCCGCTCTTACAGTTCTACCAGTATATAGAACATCATCAACTAATATCACTTTCTTTTCCTTTATATCAATATCTACAACGGAATCCTTAGTTATAGAATCACTAATATCGTGTGCCAAATCATCCCTATAAGAAGTTATATCTAAATTACCTACAGGCACTTTTACCCCTTCTATTTTTTCAATTAATTTTGAAATCCTTTCTGCAATAGGATGTCCCCTTCTTCTTATACCAATAAGTATAATATCTTCTATTCCTTTATTTTTTTCTATAATCTCGTGAGCTATCCTGGTTATGGTTCTATCCATAGCTTTCTCATCTAAAACCTCAGCTTTTAATTTCATAATTTTCCCACCTGCATTATATGTATTTGGACAAAAAAATAAAGGTTGAACCAATAGATTCAGCCATAAAAACAAATATATCGCCTTATGATCTCTCTGAATCATTTAAAGGATAATTTTACTAGAAAAAGCATACCACATCTATTTACTTATTTCAACTCATTTTTCAAGGTTTTTAAAAGCTTTATATAATAATCTGGAAGAGGAGCTTCAAATTCCAGATAATCACCAGTAGTTGGGTGTATAAAACCTAAGGTCTTAGCGTGAAGAGCTTGACCATTCAAATTATATTTTTGCTTTTTATATCCGTAGACTGGATCACCAATAAGTGGATGACCAATGGAAGCTAGATGAACTCTTATTTGATGGGTCCTTCCAGTTTCTAGTTTACACTCAATAAAGGTAACATTATTAAATCTTTCTAGCACTCTAAAATGGGTGATAGCAGTTCTTCCATCTTTTACTATTGCCATTTTAATTTTAGCTTTTGGATCCCTTCCTAGCGGTTTATCTATAGTTCCTTCATCAGCTTTTATTATTCCCTCCACTAAAGCAACATACAATCTATTCATAGAATGTTCCTTTAATTGGAGAGCTAACTTATTATGAGCATAATCGTTTTTAGCAACAACAAGGACCCCCGAGGTATCCTTGTCTATTCTGTGAACTATACCAGGTCTAGCAACACCATTAATGCCTGATAAATCTGTGCAGTGATAAAGTAGCGCATTTACTAACGTTCCGCTTAATTTGCTGCTAGCAGGGTGAACTACCATTCCCTGCTTCTTATTGATAATTATAATATCCTTATCCTCATATAAAATATCTAAAGGCAAATCCTCACTTTCAAGTTCCAACTTTTTGGCTTCTGGTATGGTCATGGAAATCGAATCCTTAAGTCTTACCTTGTAACTTGAGTCTTTGATTAATCCATTTACAAGAATTTTGCCATCCTTAATCAGGTGGGAAATATAGGATCTGGACTTATCCTTAACTATTTCTGTAACTAGTATATCTAGCCTTTTGTCCTTTTCATCAATATCAACAATATGTTCATTTATTTCCATTTAAATCTTCCTTTAGTAAAAAGAATGCCATAAGAAAGGTTCCCACCGTAACCATCATATCTGCTACATTCATGGTTGGAAAGGAATGACTTTGATAATGTACATAAATAAAATCAACAACATATCTAAATCTCACACGATCAAATATATTGCCTAAAGCTCCACTAATTATAAGAGCTAAACTTATCCTCATAAATATATTTTTAGGTTTAAACCTAATTAAATAATATATAACAGCCAAAGCAACAATGGAAGTAAGAATTATTAATACAAATTGTTTATTTTGAAACATCCCAAAGGCAGCGCCTCTGTTTTCTAAATACGAAAAGCTAAAGAAGTCCTTGATTATAACTATTTCTTTCCCTGTAGACAATTCTTTTACGGCCCATAATTTGGTTAATCTATCAATAATGAAGCCTAAAATTATAATAACTATCTCCAATTCCCATCCCCCTAGTATTCCTTATTCTGCGCATAACAGTCATTTAGACTGTTACGTCCCTTGTATTCCTCATAAGCCCTAAACAGTCATTTAGACTGTTACATACCTTGTATTCTTTAAATCAATCTGGTAGCTGCGCTTTATATTGAGCATTGCTTATTTTTTCGATATCTTCAACATAGCTTTCCGGAGAATTATCAATTTCCTCTATATCTTCTAGTGAATTAAAACTATCCACTTCCCAGAAGCTATCATCTATTTCAAAACCTGCTCCATAATTTTTTTCATTATTTCCAAGACTTGCAGTCCCACTTTTATTTGTATCTACTAAATATTCAATTTTGTCCTTGTCAAATAAATATTTTTGACAATTAATACAATACTCTGCCTGAGGAGTAAATTCAAGCCTTTCTTCCAAAATTGGCTCCTTACAACAACTACATATGCCATACTCTCCCTTTTGGATTTTGCTTAAAGCTAAATCTATGCTACTGACTAAATTATTTTCTTGGTTTTTTATGGCGATATTCACGCCTTCTAAGGTAATCTCATCGCCTGAATCAGCTGGATGGTTATCGTAGCTAGATAATTCCGAAGAGAACTCTGTACTAGACGAAACTGCTTCATTATCCTCTAATTGCTTTATTAATTTAAGAGCATTATCCCTATCTAAAAATAGTTTTTCTTTAAAATGCTGAATTTTGTCTTTATTCATAATATCCACTCCTTTAGAAAACACTTATATCTTATTTTCTCTAAAGAAATCTTTTTTATAACATAAATTTAAAGAAGTTCAAGCATTTTTTTTATGACTATAGAGGAAACTTCTACAGCCTTTTCTTTAAATTTTACATAATCTACATGAGCACCATTATTAGCATTGTCTGAAATAGAACGAATAACTACAAATGGAATATGATTTAAATAGCAAGCCTGAGCTATACTTGCTCCTTCCATTTCGCAAGCTAAAGCTGCAAATTCAGTATTAAACCATCTTATTTTTTCTACACTAGCAACAAACTGATCACCACTTATTATTCTACCTACGTAGGTTTTGATCCCTTCTATGCTAGCACAAGCCTCTTTAGCCTTAAGTACAAGTTCTACATCTGCTAGGAGCTCATAACGATCTATACCAGGTATTTGGCCTATTTTATCTCCAAAGGCGGAGGTATCCATATCATGTTGAACTAAATCATTAGCTATTACCACATCGCCAGGATAAATATCCTCTCCTACCCCCCCTGCAATTCCCACATTTATTATATGAGTAACTTTAAAATCATCAATCAAAATCTGAGAGCATAAGGCAGCATGCACCTTTCCTATTCCACTTCTAACCACCACAACCTTTTTTGATTTTAACTCTCCATAATTAAAGGTCATGCCTGCTTTAGTTAACTTTTTTTCTACTATTAAATCTTCTAAAAGAAGTTGTACTTCTTCTTCCATTGCACCAATTATCCCAATTATCATCGTTTTTTTCCTCCATATTAAAAAATCTCACTAGAAAAGTGAGATTTTCATTATCGATTAATACTTACTGTAAGGTTATTACTACGAGTATTCCTATTTATTAGTAGGTGAAAAACTTTTTATTTCACCTAAGGAATTGTCCTCAAGATAGTCCTCATCTTTTTCAAGATTATTCTCACTTATGGTTTCAATATCCTTGCCCTTTATATTATCTAATATAGCATTAGTGCCTATATCATAATCCTTGGTTAGTTCATGGTCTAAGGAATCGAAGGTTTCAAGCTGAGTCTTCATAAAATTTCTAAACTTAGTTTTAAACTTAATGAAATCCTGCCTTGTTTTATTATATTCGTCCTCAACACCTAAAACTTGGTTTTGAGCCTTATCAATTATTCTAGCTGCGGTATCATTTGCATTTCTAATCACAAGCTCTGCTTCCTTATGAGAATTTTCTTTAGCTTGATCAGAAGCATTTTGAGCCAGTATCAGTGTGTTTTGTAAAGTAGTTTCTATTCGTAAGTACTGCTCAAGCTTTTCATTTAATAGTGATATCTTTTCTTTAATAGATGAATTCTCTTTATAGAGGGTTTCATAGTCCTCTGCTATCTTATCCAAAAATTCATCTACTCCGTCACAATCATAACCTCTAATAACTTTTCTAAATTCTTTTGCGTTAATATCCATTGATGTTATTCTCAATTAAATCACCCCACTATATGAATTTTTGTACATTAATTTTATATCTACCCTTTGCTGTTAAGCCAGCTTGACTTAATATTTTAAATTTTCCATAACCTCTTATTGAAAGTATAGAAGGATAGGGCAAGTTTAAGGCTTTTTCTTTAGCTTCCAGATAATTTAAAAGTACCTTACCTCTACTTATTAGCGCTAGGGAATCATTTCTTGATAAACCACAGAGAGCGCTAATTATACAATCTAATCTTAAGGAAGAACTTAAAACAAGCATTTCCTCAAATTTAAAGGAAGGAAGAGGCACTTCCGAATCAACTTTTTCCACAGTGCAGGGTGATTTACCGATTGATATCAAATTACTGAGCACAAATTCCGATATAATGTTAACAACTGGGAAATAACAGCTTTTTTCATCTATAATTAAATCCCCGAATTTTTCTCTTTTTATCCCAAGCGCCATCAAGGCTCCCAAATAATCTCCATGGGACAATTTATTGAAATCGGATTTAACTGTTACCTTTAGTAGCTCAATTGGATATTCATCAATAGTATCACTAGAAAAAGCAATAAGCTTCCTCTCTGCTTCTGGGAAAATACCATTTGTAAAAACCTTGACAGAAAATAGTCCTTGGAGATCAATAAGTTTGCTCCAAACTATAGGTGGATAAAACTCATTTGTAAATGTATCCCTTCCAATTTTTTCTGCCAAAGTTAGCTTTTCATATAAATTATATAGTAAAGTATTATCCTCTATTTGAAAAGCTGAAAGGAACTTAGGCTTGTCCATTATTTAGACCAACTAAATAGTCCTTTATTTGATAATTCAGATCTAAGTTCACTGGAAACCTCAACAGTGGAAGGTGATAATAGGTATACACCATTTTCAATCTCTGAAAGTTCACCATTTAAGGCATAACTAGCTCCGCCCATAAAATCAAGTAATCTTTGAGCAACCTTTTGTTCCAATGCTGTAGTATTAACAACAATAATCTTCCTATTTTTAAGATTATCACATATACTAGTTACCTCAGAATAATCCGTTGGCTTTACGATAACAACCTTAGCTGAAAAAGCAGAACTCAAACTTACTACCTTACTTTGTTTCTTATTAAAGGTTGAGTTAGGCTCTGATTTTTTTTCTTCTCTATCCTCAGATATTTCCTCTTCTTCATAATCATCTACCTCATCCTCTAAACCTAGAATTTCCATCATTTTATTTAAAACTTTTACTGCCATTTTATACTCCTCCTTGATTATAATAATCTCTTTTTCCAAATATTCCTTGACCTATTCTTATCATATTTGAGCCTTCCTCAAGTGCAAACTTATAATCCTGTGACATTCCCATAGATAAATATTTCATTTTTATATTATCATACTTTTTCAAAGCTAAGTCATCAAATATATTTTTCATTTCTTTAAAGTAATGTCTAGAGCTTATTTCGCTTCCTATGGGGATAATCGCCATTAAACCTTCAATTTTAACAAAAGAACATTTACTTGCTTCTAGTATAAGCTCTTGAAGCTTATCAATATTAATACCAGTCTTACTTGCTTCCCTACCAATATTTATCTGAATTAGAGTCTCTGCTATTAAACCTTTCTTACTATATTGCTTTTCAATTTCCTTTAGTAGCTTAATACTATCTAAAGAATGAATCAGTTTCACTCTACCAACAATATATTTTACTTTGTTAGTCTGAAGATGCCCTAATAGATGCCAATTAACCTTTTCTTCTAGAAGGTCATACTTTTCTACAAGCTCCTGAACCTTATTTTCCCCAAAATCTCGAGTTCCAGCTTGGTAAGCTTCCCTTATTTCTTCTAAGGTTCTTGTTTTTGATACTGCTATCAATGTGGAATCCGGGGGCATAGCTGCAATTATTATTTTAACACTATCACCAATAGACAAAATAATCTCCTTCCATCCTTGTTATAACTATATTCTTCAAATATTTCTATTATCCTTCAAGTTTTATTAAATATTTCATTTAATTTACTTAACTTTTAAATATGTATTGGGTAAATCACCAGCATAAGGTGGAATAATAACTTTGTCTGGTACTTCATAGAGAACGCTTATGCCCCTGCCCTCCATATAGGGTATTTCCTTATCAAGCTGATATAAATAAGATTTAATATTAGTCTGATTTCCAATAGCTTCTATAACAAAAGGTGCCCACAATTTCTGACCATTGATTCTTAGATATTCATGAAAACAGTATACTTCACTGCTATCAACAATTCTTTGTCCATTTATTGAAATTGCCTCTGCACCTGCATTTTTTAAATCATTTATAAGAAAATAGATGTCAAAATTATGTACCAATGCATTTATAGCACCTGGATCGTTAAAGTCTGTTATTTCGGCATCATTCATGGTTATCCTTACACCCGGTCCAGATACGGCAGTAAGCCCTAAAAGAAACTTATTTTGGTCTATTTCATTTTCTATTTCTTTTACAACATCTTCCTTGCTTTTATCTACCATCACATAGTTTGTTATCTTTTTCTGTAGAGATGCATATTGAGTTTTTAAATTGTCTAAATCACTATAAATTATATTTCTTTGATTATAGGAATCTTGATATTGCTTTGCATCAAGATAAACAGTTGCTTTTTTACTATTATCAAAACTGATGTTCATAGATATCAATATTCCAATTATTATAGAAGCTACAAAAATAAATATATTAGCTTCGTTATTCCTCATTCAATCACCTCTAAGATTTGACTTTTATAGGGATCTTGCTTTTTCAATCAGTAAGCGTCTTATTATAGCAAAGTTATCAAAAATTCTACCACCAAAAACTATAACTGCTGCCAGATAAATAGGTACCCCCATTTTATCCCCCAAGTAAGCTAAACCTGCAGCTAGAACCGCATTACCAAAGAAACCTGAAATAAAAATATCCGGTTGAAAATTTTTGGATAGTAAAGACCTTACTGCGCCAAATACAGAATCAAGACAAGCTAATATTGCCACAGACATATAGGGCGTAAATTTATCAGGAATATTTACATTCCATACTATACCTATTAAGATTCCTAAAACCAGACCTATAAAAGCTATCATTCTTTCACCTCATTATTTACTTACAGCCTTTGCGTACTGCATAGAAATTGACTTATTCGCCCTTTGCATTGTTATATTATCCACGCGTGCATAGGTTACAACCGAAAAGGATTTAAAATCATTAAACTCTCCTTGAAAATCCATACCTGTAAGCAATTTGTCCTTATTACCTATGGCTAAAACAGTTATCACACTATCCGGAGATACTTTGTCATCTCCCACAAGTATATAATCTGCTGCATTTCTTATACCAGTTCTATAAGTTACCCTTATACCGTTAACTGTGATAGCTTCTGCGTCACTAAAGTTAAGTTCATTTATAAGATATATAAGCAATCTGTCAGATAACTTATCGCTGCCCACAGGATTTTTATCAAGGTTAGCCTTTGGAGTTATAGTAATCTTTATTCCTTGCCCCTGAACTTCCACATTTCCAAGTAGCATTCTAGTATCATTAAGCTGTTTTAATGTTTCCTGTGAAGTTCCACTTATTTGAGTAGCTTCCGTTTCATACTTGCTTACGCTATCTTGAAGCTCAGTAATCTTTTTGGTCATTTCATCTCTTTGTTTTTTTAACTGAGTTATTTCTTCAGTTATGTTAACGTCCGTTGTAGGAGTACTCTGGTATTTCTTAGATAATACTTTGTATTCGTAGGATAACATAAATCCCAAGATCATTAGTACGATAGCTATCAGTATTTGTGATCGTAACTTACTCATTTTTTCCTCCTATTTATCGATATGGACTGCTACTCTTTTATCAAATCTAAGATCAATATAACCCTTAGCATCTTTATATTCTGGCATCAATAATATATTGATAGCCTTATTTAATTTTGTTTGCAATGCCTCATAATCCCCTAGGTAAATACAAATATCATTACAATTTACCCTTACATCTAAAATATTAGTAATATCTATATTTGTTATAGATATGGAACTTTTATTAGTCTTTTGAAGGATTCCCAAATTACTCATAATAGCTAATTTCTTATTATCCTTTATAATTTTTGTGCCAAGGGTGGTTTCATCAATTTTGCCTAAATTTACTGGAATTAAATCTTTAACTTCACCTTGAGCCTGATTCTCTAGTATATAACCCTTATTATCTATTATATATGATATATTACCATCATTTACATAAAATTCAGGTGTTCTTTCAGTAATAGTTATCTCCAGAGTAGAAGGTAAATGCCTATTTATATTTACTTCATCAACATAAGGATTGTTTTTTATACCTTTTTTAGCTTCAACTAAATTCGAATAAAATGTATTTCCCCCCATAGTCAACTTTGATTCCTTAACAATATCCTGAATGCTACTATGCTTGTTCCCATGGACTGTTATTTGGGTTATATTGAAATAAGGAAGCTTGAAGCACAGTATAGCTGACAAAGAAATAACAAATATGGTTAGTATAAAAATATTCCTAATAAGTCTCTTCTTTCTTCTTTTTCTAATCAACTCATTATTAACCTTTTTATTTCTTATCATATCTTTGTCACATCCAGTACTAATTTTTTGTTAAAAAATTATCATATTAATAATAACATTAATCTATGGATATTACTATATAGTTTTCCTTCTATTTCCTCCTTTTTGCCTTGATATATTAAGCAAAATCCCCATGGCTCCTAGATTGAAAAATAAACTTGACCCTCCATAGCTAATAAATGGAAGTGGTACTCCAGTTACAGGCATAGCTCCTGATACAACTGCAATATTAATTACTGCCTGAACTGCAATTACTGAGGTTATTCCTATAGCTAGAAGAGTGCCAAAGGTATCCTTGGCCCCAAGTGCTGTAGTTATCCCTCTCCAAATGAAAATTATAAATAATAATATTATTATAGTACATCCAATAAAGCCAAGTTCCTCTCCAATAATAGCCAATATAAAATCAGTATGTGGCTCTGGAATATAGTACATTTTCTGCCTTGAAGCTCCAAGTCCTACCCCGCTTATGCCTCCTGAGCCTAAAGCTAGAAGCGATTGCACCAATTGATAGCCTGCACCCTTTCTATCAGCCCAGGGATTTGTAAAGTTCATTAGCCTCTCTAACCTATAAGGTTCAATAAGAATAAAGGTAACACCGAGTCCTGCCACAACTCCGAATAGCTCTACCATATGGGTCCATTTAATTCCTCCAACAAGTAGTATAATTAAAGTTACTATCATAATTACTGCAGCAATACTCAGATTCTTTTCAGCCAATATCATTCCAGCAAAGAATCCAGATACCATCAAGTATGGAAATACGCCGTAAAAAAAGGTTTTGATTTTGTCTCCTTTGTTTTCAATGCTTTTCGCCATATATAAAATTACAACATATTTGGCTATTTCTGAAGGCTGTATGGATGCAAACCCTAAGGGTATCCATCTTTTAGCACCATTTATAGGTGGAAATAAAAACACTATAACTAGTAATGCTACCGTAACAATCATTATAAGCAAAGTAAATTTTGGTAATATATGATAATCAATCTTTACCATTATAAATAGAAATACAAATCCAATACTTGCCCACATCATTTGCTTTTTAAAATAAAACATATCATCATAATTGCATAGCTTGCTAAAGGAGCTTGTATAGCTGCTAGCACTGTATACCATAACCACACCAATTGCTACTAGTAGCATTATTGATGCGATCAGTAAAAAGTCCATAGAATCCATATTAACTCTGGATTTTCTCATCCATATTCCTCCTAATTGAATACTGCCAAGGATAAAAAGCCCAGGAGGCAAAGAAGCACTGTAACGATAGAAAATATTGCTACTACTCTTGTTTCATGCCATCCTAATAATTCAAAATGATGGTGTATAGGGCTCATTCTAAACACCCTTTTACCTGTAAGCTTAAAAGATATAACCTGTATAATTACTGAAAGAGTTTCAATAAGGTATATACCTCCTATTATTATAACCAATAATGGCAATTTTAATAGCACAGCTACACTTGCTACAGCGCCTCCTAAAGCGAGAGACCCCATATCTCCCATAAATATCTTTGCTGGATAAACGTTCACTCTTAAAAATCCTAATAATGCTCCTGCAAGCACTGAACAAAATAATGCTAGCATATTATGACCTGTAGCATAGGATACTATAGATAAAAAAGTCATTATAAGCAAAGTGACTGAAGTAGATAAACCATCAAGTCCATCTGTCAAATTAACAGAATTTGTTACTGCTACATAAAAAAATATTATAAAGGGAATATACCATAAGCCTAAATTAATGCTTTTATGAAGAAAAGGTATTATAAGATCTGTTCCAACATTTAAATATCCATTAGATGCCCAAGCTAAAAATCCTGAAAGTATAAGGAGTAAGATCATCTTCTCATAAACTCTTAACCCTAAGTTATCTTTGTGTCTGATTTTTAAAATATCATCTAAAAAGCCTATCAGTCCAAAGCCTAAAAATGCAACGAATACTATTATAGCTTCTCCATCTATTTCCCTAAATATAAGAAAGGCTATTAATGTTGCAATAATAAATATAAACCCGCCAAGCGTTGGGGTTCCTTTTTTTATTCTATGGCTAGCTGGACCATCTTCTCTTATGTTCTGTCCAAATTTTAGTCTGTGTAGAAAGGGTATAAAAATTGGTGCCAATATTGATGAAATTATGAAGGCAGTTAATATGGAGTAAATTAGAGATTTCATTTTTCACAACTCCTTAATATTCCATTTATTACTTCCTTTTCATCGAAATGAACTACTTTATCCTTTAGTTCCTGATAATCTTCATGCCCTTTACCTGCTATCACAACAACATCATCCTTTTCCGCTATAGATAAAGCTTTTTTTATAGCATCCTTCCTATCCTCTATAACTATATAATTATCTTTTTGTATACCTGCAGTTATTTCCTTTATAATATCCATGGGTTCTTCCTTTCTAGGATTATCAGAGGTTATTATAGCAATATCACTTAATTCAGTTCCTATTTTACCCATCATCGGTCTTTTTTCCCTATCCCTATTGCCACCGCAACCAAATACGCTAATAAGCCTACCTTTTTTAAGTTCTTTAAAGGTTTCCAGTATATTTTGAAGAGCATCTGGCGTATGTGCATAATCTAAGTAAATCGAATAATCTATAGGATATTCATCGCTTATAAGTTCAGATCTTCCTGGTACCTTAGCTTTATTTAAGCCCTTTTTAATAGCTTCTATGGAAATTTTTTCGTTTAGTGCTACCGCGATGCAACCTAGAGCATTAGATATATTGAATTTACCAGGAAGAATAATTGTTATTTTTTCTGACAAATCCTTATATCTGATTGTAAAACTGCTTTCATTTACTCTTGAGTCTATAGCATAAGCTACCAAATCAGCTGCTAAAGCATCCTTGACCTCCATACTAAAGGTAAGCTTATTATTTTTTACATCCTTCTTTATGCTATTACCATAACTACCATCAAGATTAATTACTGAAGATTCCGAATTCAAAAATAGCTTTAATTTTGCTTTATAATATTCCTCAAAAGTTTTATGAAAGTCTAGGTGGTCTTGGGTAATATTGGTAAATATTGCCTGGGAAAAGTTTATTCCATAAACCCTATCTAAGCTAAGAGAATGAGAGGAAACCTCCATAATACAATAATTAATTCCTTCTTTAACCATATCATCTATAAGTTTAAATAGCTCTAAAGCTTCTGGGGTAGTCCTATGTGTTTCTATTTTCTTATCCCCTATATAATTAGCAATAGTGCCAATTATGCCCACCTTGTAGCCCGCTTCTGTAAGTATTGCTTTTAGCATAAAGGTGGTGGTGGTTTTCCCATTAGTTCCGGTTACACCTATCATCCTTAACTTTCTTTCTGGATGTGAATAATAATTTGCACTAGCTAATGCCATTACCCGCCTTGTATCCTCCACCTTTATTACAATGCAAGGCACGTCTTCCTCTATATCCTTCATTACAACAATTGCTGCCGCTCCGTTTATTGCGGCTAGCCTTGCGAATTTATGCCCATCCATATTAAAGCCTTCAATACAAATGAAAATATCACCTTTCTTAACCTTTCTTGAGTCGTACGCTATTTCATTTATATCCTGGTCTATATCTCCCTTAATAAGGGTGTAGGGAACTCCAGAAAGTATCTTTGAAATTTTCATAAAAAACACTCCTTAAATTAATCTCCTAGGGTGGTCATCCTCACAGTTATGCTGCTACCTTTACTTATTTGCTCACCTGATGGTATACTCTGTTCTGATACTATTCCATCCCCTATAAACTCTGCTTTTAAGCCTATGCTGGTAAGTATCTCATTAACTTTTTCGTTACCATAACCTGTTAAATCTGGAACAATAATAATATTATTTGAAACAGCTTGGGTACCACTATATAATATGATTTTATCCCCTTCCTTTGCTGTATATCCAGGTTTAGGATTCATATCCACAATGTTATCACCAGCTACTGTAGCATCAATTTCTGAGGTTAAGCCGGCTTTTTTAAGTATATCAACGGCTTCATTTTTCGTCTTTCCCCGAACTTCAGGGATAATTATATTTCTAAGCATACTTTTTGCTATATCTTCACTAGAAGCATCAACTTTAAGGGCTAAATAATTGAATATATCATTAAATATTCTTTTAGCTACAGGAGCAGTGATCTGCCCTGCATAATAATTTGAGGGATCTGGCTCATCAATTGATACAAATAAGGTTATCTTAGGATCGTTTGCTGGAGCCATTCCTGCAAAGGAAGAAATATATTTTTGAGCAGCATATCCACCATTTACAGGATCTATCTTTTGTGCTGTTCCTGTTTTACCTGCTATGTGATAGCCATCTATAAAAGCATTTCTACCTCCACCATTTTCAACTACCTGCTCTAAATATCCACTTAAAGTCTTAGCAACAGTTGGATCTATTGCTTGCCTATCTCCAACGGGTGCAAAATCCTTCTTATATATAAGTTTGTCACTGTCATCATACTGGACAATACTCTTCATAAGATGGGGTTCAACCCATTTTCCGTTATTTGCTATAACATTAAAGCCTGCCAGGTACTGGATACAAGATACTGTATCCGTCTGCCCAAAGGATATGGTGGCTAAATCTGTAGCGGATACATTTTTTTTCTTTATGATGCCAACTGCTTCCCCAGGAAGATCTATACCAGTTTTCTGACCAAACCCAAATTTTGCAATATACTGATTTAAAGTATCTGCACCAAGTCTTGCTCCTAAGGTCATAAAGCCCACGTTGCAAGAATTTTTTAATATATCTAGAAAGTCTTCAGACCCATGTCCAGTGGTTTTCCAGCAGTGAATAACTCTATTAGCTACTTTTAAGCTCCCTAAACAATCGAATCTATCTGCTGGGGTAACTTTATTTTCCTGCATTGCTGCTGTGGCAGTTACAACCTTAAAAACTGAACCAGGCTCAAAGGTATCACTAACCGCTCTATTCCTCCATTCCTTCTGCAATTGATCTGATGTTAAATTACCTGCCCAAGGATCATTAGGATTATAATCAGGTTTATTTACTAAAGCTAAAACCTCCCCAGTTTTAGGGTCCATGGCAATCACCGTTACCGCTTTAGCTTTAGTGTCCTTAAGGGCTTGATTTGCCTGTTTCTCACAAATTAATTGAATAGCTTCATCAATTGTGGTAATCAAATCTTTTCCATCAGAAGGTTTTGTAAATTTTGAGATGGTATAATTTAAGCCTTGATTATCTGCTTCAACATATCTTACTCCGGGTGTGCCGGATAAAACCTTATCATACTGCTTCTCTAGACCTGTTAATCCGTCTCCATCAATATTTGTATGGCCTAGTGTCTGAGATAATAAGTTTCCATCTACATAATATCTTTGAGTGTCCCCAGATATTAAAACTCCTTGAATATTTAAGGCTCTTACTTTAGCAGCATCAGCGTCTTGAACTCTTCTTTTCAGATTTGCACTTCCCATTTTATTTCCATTAGGTAAGGTTTTGTCAAAGATTTTAATTATATCTGCTACATTCATACCTAAGGCTGTTGCAAGATTATCTGCAGTTTCCTGTTCGTTCTGAATTGTCTTCTTGCTATCTTTATTCTCCCATTCCTTTCTAAGAGCATTTAAATCTAGATCTATTCTGTATACATTACCGCTTATTGCGAGTTCCGTCCCATTTTTATCTAAAATCCTACCTCTTTTAGCACTTATCTTTACTTCACTTGTCCATTGTTCATTCGCTATATTTTTATATTCTTCTGATTTAGTAATCATGATGTAGAATAATCTTATTACCATAGCAAAAAATAGAACAAAAAGTACGCCGAAAATCACAAGCATCCTTTGTTTTACTACTACCTTATCCTTGTATTTTCTAACAGCCATTGATATCCTCCATCAAATTGTTAACCTGTCGATAATAAGTTAAAACAAAAAATCCTTAATCTTATTGATTATATTATTCCCTTTGTTTTTAGTTATGTTTTTATTAGGAACTGGAAAATTGCTTTTGTTTAAATTCATATAAATTGCAGAACCTTTATCCGGTTGAATCATATGTAATTTATTTACTGCAAACTCCTCTATTTTATTTATGTCATTATATTTAGCAAGCTGAATTGCAATACTATCATTATCAATTAGGAGTTTACTAGCAATGATTCTTTCTTTTGTTGTCTGCCTTTCCATATCATAAATTGCTGAATATCTGAAAATCATTGTTATTCCCAAGATAAACATAGAAAATATGCAAAGCATAGTCTTACATTTCTTATTTATTCTTTGTTGTTGACTCTTCTTTAGGATCTCGCGCTTAGCTTTCTTCAGCTTTTCAAATTCATCCGCCTTCTTAGCTGGCAAATATTCTGGAACTAAAACAGTATTTCCACTAAACATATTTTCTTTTTCAATTAACACTTTATTCCCCCCTAATTAATTTTAGAACTATATTCTTTCTGCGCACCTAAGCTTGGCACTTCTGCTTCTTGGATTTAATTCAAGTTCTTGGCTAGATGCCTCAACTGGTTTTTTATTTATCAATTTTAACTTTGGTACTAATCCACAGGCACAAACTGGAAATTCCTTTGGACAGATACATGGCTTTTCCTGTGATCTAAAACTATTTTTAACTATTCTATCTTCTAAAGAATGAAAGGATATTATTACAACCCTTCCGCCTACATTAAGTGAATCTACCGAATCCTCTATGGCATCTTGTAGAATCTCAAGTTCTTGATTAACCTCTATTCTTATAGCCTGAAAGGTTCTTTTTGCTGGATGTGGTCCTTCCCTTCTGAACTTAGCTGGTATCGCTGCTTTTATAATGTCTACCAATTGTAGGGTTGTTTCTATGGGCATCTCATTCCTTTTTTCAACTATAAATTCAGCTATTCTTTTTGCAAATTTTTCTTCACCATAGTTTCTTATTAAGTTAAATAGTTTCTGAAAGCTATATTCGTTTACAACGTTGTAGGCGGAAAAGCTTTTTTCTCTATCCATTCTCATATCTAATGGAGCTTCATGCATGTAGCTAAAACCCCTATCTGCCTCATCTAATTGATGAGAGGATACACCTAAATCCATTAAAATCCCATCAACTTTATCTATTTTTAGTTCACTTAAAATTGCTTTAATATTACTAAAATTGTCATGAATGAAAATAGCATTATTATATATCTTTAAATTATTCTTTGCTGCCTCAATGGCATTAATATCTTGATCTATACCAATTAATAGACCCTTGGAAGATAATCTCTTAATTATCTGGTGTGAATGTCCTGCCCCTCCTAAGGTGCAATCTACATAAATGCCATCTTCAATTATATTTAAAGCATGGATAGTCTCGTCAAGTAATACTGGCACATGTTCGAATATCATCTTTACTCCTTTTAGATTCCCAATTCACTCATTCTTTCAGCTATCTCATCATAATTAATATTTGAGTTATTGTAATCTTCCCATTTTTCTTTGCTCCAAACTTCTATCCTGTTAGAAACCCCTATGCTTACTATATCCTTTTTAATATTTGAATATTCAAGGAGTGCTGAAGGTATAACTATCCTACCTTGCTTGTCTACCTCTGCCTCATTAGCACCTGAAAAGAAAAATCTAACAAAAGCTCTAGCATCTTTACTTGTAAGTGGTAAAGTTTTAAGTTTTTCCTCTAGGAGTTTCCATTCTTCAATGGTGTAGGCATATATGCAGCCATCCAGTCCTTTGGTCAGCATGAACTTATCTCCCAAACCATCTCTGAATTTGGAAGGAATATTTATTCTATTTTTTATATCTAAGCTATGCTGATATTCGCCAATAAACATTTTCCACCTCGAATTATATTTCTTACTCCACTTTACTCCACTTATTACCACTATGCAATAATTATTCTATAAAAATACCTAAATTCCTTCTAATTAATTTAAAAAATAAATATTTATTTGGTTTTAGTAAATAATGAACATAAAGGATTTTTTAGAGGTGATACTTATGCTTAAGATTATTAAAAATGGTCTCCTATATAATCCAGAATATAGAGGTCAAAAAGACATAATGCTATTTAATGATAAAATAGTTAAAATTGCAGATTGTGTGAACGTACCTGACAAAGATTTTTACCAAGCGGAAGTTATTGACGCTACAGATCAGTACATAGTTCCTGGTTTTATAGATCTTCACGTTCATATTGCAGGTGGAGGTGGTGAGGGAGGCTATAAGACAAGAACACCTGAAATTAAGTTTTCAGATATTATAGCTTCAGGTGTCACCACCTTAGTTGGCCTTTTAGGTACAGATGGTGTCACTAGATCTTTACAAAATCTACTGACAAAAGCTAGAGCCTTAGAGGAAGAAGGTATATCAACTTTTATATGGACCGGCTGCTATGAATATCCTACAAGAACAATCACCAAAAGCGCTAGAGAAGATATTATGCTTATAGATAAAATAATCGGAGTGGGGGAAGTTGCAATTTCTGATCATCGTGGAAGCCACCCTGTAAAAAAGGATATCGAAGGATTAGTTTTAGAGTCTAGAGTTGGGGGTATGCTCTCCGGGAAGTGTGGAGTGCTTCATCTTCATGTGGGGGATGATAAGGAAGGCATTAAGGACTTATTGGATATGGCAGACACGTCAAATATATTGCTTTCAAATCTTCTACCCACCCATATGAATAGAAATATGCATCTACTATACCAAGGAAAAAACTACATAAAAAAAGGAGGGTTTATTGATTTAACCTCCGGAATCTATAAAACCAAGGAAGATCCTATCTCACTAGATGCTTCCTATAGTTATAATTATTTAATTGAAAATGGTTGTAATCCTTCACATATAACTGTAAGTTCCGACAGCAATGGAAGTATGCCTTTATTTAATAATTTAGGGGAGCTTACAGGTCTTGCTGTTGGAAAAATTAATACTAATCTTATTGAATTTAGAAAGATGATTCAAGTTTATAACCTTCCACTATCAACTTCCCTGCTCCCCTTTACCTCTAACCCTTCTACAATATTACACTTAAAAAACAAAGGCTTTATTGAAGAAGGTAGGGATGGGGATATTTTAATACTGAATAAAGACTTATCCCTAGATTATGTAATTGGAAAAGGGAATACTTTAGTACAGCATGGCCATGTTGTTAAATTTGGATATTTTGAACAAGGAGATATGCAGTAATAATACAAATAATAATTATGTCTGTAGATGAGTGAAATAGTGTATAATAATTCTAGAGGTGATTCTATGGAGGATAAGATATTAGAACTATTGAAAGTTGTACATGAAGATGTTACCAATATGAAGAATGACATCAGTAGTATGAAAAGTGACATTAGCGGTATGAAAAATGACATTACCAGTATGAAAAGCGACATTAGTATCTTAAAGACAGATGTTACCAGTATGAAAGGTGACATTAGTGTCTTAAAGACAGATGTTACCAGTATGAAGGGTGACATTAGCATTTTGAAAACAGATGTTACCAGTATGAAGGGTGACATTAGCGTCTTAAAAAAGATGCAGCAAGCTTACAGGAGGGCCAAACAAGAATAGAAACCAAGCTCAATAAAATAGACGATACGGTAACACAACTGGATCCCTTAAATGCTCAGAG
>DATCIH010000116.1:0-133014 GCA_036507955.1 Clostridiaceae bacterium
GTCCAAAATATTCACCACCAGTAAAATCATATTTTAATCTCTCTGGTATTAATATTCGACATCGTATAGCCAATATCCTTTTTGCCAATATATGTAAACACTAACGAACTTTAGTTAATTGACATGGGTGAGTAGTAACGAATAAAGGTTTAAACTATGTGAAGGATATAATGGGAACAATCGGAATTAAAAGATTTGAGGAGTTATTGGTTGATGGAACTGGTTTTACAGAAGAGGAAAAAAATGAGGCTATTCAAAAAGCTTTGGTTAAGATAGATGATGTATGTAATAAGTTATGAAAACCTTTAATTGAAACGAAGGATAAGAAATGATAAAATGCAATTGTATCAATCTAATATTAAGGGGGATTGTAATGAAAGCAGCTGTATATTATTTTACAGGTACAGGGAATTCACTTATTGTAGCTAAAGATATTGGATCGGAAATAGAGGGTGAACTCATTTCCATTCCTTATGTAATAGGCAAAGGAACTATTAAAACTAATGCAAAAATCGTAGTAATTGTATTTCCAGTTTATATGTGGGGGATACCACTCATTATCGATAGATTCATAAGAAGCTTTGAAGATCTTAAAGATAAATATGTTTATGCCATTGCAACAAATGGTGGTATGCCAGGTGTTACAATCAACATACTAGAAAAAGTAATTGAAGATTGCAAAGGGAAACTTGCAGCGGGCTTTACCGTAAATATGCCAGGTAATTACGTGCCAAAGTATGGAGCGTTTACTGAAGAAAAGCAAAAAGAATTGTTTGATAAGTGGAGTAAAAAGGTTAAGATTATTGCTGAATATATTAAAGCTAACAAGCAGGGTAAAAAAGAAAATAACAGCAGGCTTAAAAACTTAATATTTTCAAATTTGATATATAATAATTCAGCTAAGAATATTTCTAGAATGGATAAGAATTTCTGGATTGATGAAAAATGCAATAAATGTGGTATATGTCAAAAGATTTGTCCTGTTTGTAACATTGATATTAATAATGGTAATCCAGTGTGGAAGGGCAAATGTGAACAGTGCTTTGCTTGTTTGCAGTGGTGTCCTCAAAAAGCTATCCAATATGGGAAGAAAACAACCATGCGTAAAAGATATCATCACCCAAATGTTAATATTTCAGACATTCTAAATCAGGTTAATAATTTGATAGTGACAAAATAATGGAATTAAGCGATATTGTTATATATGTAAAGTCTTCACTTGTTGGTATAAGACATGCTAATTGAGTTTAAACTAAAATCGGAATTCCAGATTCGATTATCTTAAAGCCAAGTAAGCTCACAACCACATAATTATATATAATAAAAAGCATTACTAGCAGTGATATTTACAGCTAGTAATGCTTAATTATTAAAATTAATGTTCATCTGTTACTTCAATTAATGTCTTTACCAAACCAATCATACTCAGTAATTTCATTATTAAGTAACCACTTTTCAGGACAAGTAGTATTCAACCAATCTAAAGGTTCCCCAATTGGCATTTCCTTTGAGGATTTCTTAAAAGCTTGTTTTAATGCTTTTTCTTGTTCCGCACCTATTGCTTTCTTTGCAACTGATACAAATAAAGGGGTGCCGCTATTTGAGAGTAAATCAAGCCACTGTTTATTAAGACTCCAAGGTATTTTATCTGTTATCCCAACACAATCAGCATCTGAAGCATAGAAGTTACCGTGTTGAGGCATACGATATGCTAAAGTATTAATTCCATATTTTCTGGTCCTCTCCCATTGAAGTCCACTGGTATCATCTCCAGTTCTTTGTATCTCAAAAACACCTGCCGCAAGGTGACTTATAGTATTACACCCTATGACTGGAATATCTCCAGCTGCATCCTTTATCGCTCTATATAATCCAAGTATTATCTCAGAAGTAGTTTTACTTTTATCTGCAAAATGCCAGTCATCTTCTGTTATATCACCATTCATTTCAAATCCCCATCTACCTAATAAATCATAAGTTGAAAAATCATGTTTAATTAGTTTATAACCCCAAGCTACTATACGTTTAACATCCAGAGTTATTAGTTCAAGGACTCCTTGAATGCTAGGATCTAAATATTCATCTTTCCAATCATTTTTATGCAAAGACGATAGTCTAGAATTGGGAAGGGTAAATTCTTTTGGGACAGTCATTGAAGTAAGAAGGGGCCTAAACCATATTCCGGGTCTGGCACCAAGCTCTGACATTTTTCCAGCCAGTCCCTGCATATCAGGAAATCTATAATTCCCTGAATTCCAAGGTCCTCCATTGCAGGAATTATTGTGGCAAATCTGCCAGCCATCATCTATCACCATATATGGTCTATTTTCATTTTCCTCAGACAAATAAGTCATTAATTTAGTATCTTCTATTATTTGATCATGAGAACTATCACCATAAGCATAATACCAGTTATTTCCTCCATAGATAGGATGGTCTGGGAGTTTTGGTCTTTCACACAGTGCTGTGCAAAAGTTTTGTGCTGCTTTGAATGCCGATTCTCCCCTAATACCCTCTCTACTTATAATAGTAGCTGCATTTAGTTCTCTACTTCCAAGTTCTACCCCTGTGCCACCACACCTAACATCCAACCACAAAGTTATACCTTTGCTATCCACTTGCCAGGAGCACATTGCATTAGGTCCAGTTTTCACTCCATATCCATGGGTTATCCCGTCTCCATTACTTAAAAAATACCAAGGCATTATCCGTTCAGGTACAATTCCTCTCCACTCTAGATCTCCATAGCCTCTTTCCCAATGATCTCCCAATAATCTCAAGCCTGATTCTAAATTCTGTTTCCATCTTAATTTAACTCTCTTCACAGATAATTCTGTTGAAACCACATTAACAGATACTTCCTTACCAACTTCTATTAAACAAACTTGTATCTGCTTACTTTTCCATGTTAGTGAATTCGAATTTATAAGGTTTATCCACTCTTCATTAGTTTGAACTATTACACTGTCTGGGTTTCTTAAAATGTTTATGTATTCCATGAGCAATCTCCTTTTAGTGTTAAAGCTATAATCCTTAATTACATCATTTTTACATTATAATCTTTTATTCGAGCAAATTCTATATTAAAATTAGATGCTTTTGCCTATAAAAAAAATATACAATTACAGAGGAAGATTTGTTGGAGCTTTTCAGATTTTAGAGTAAAATGGAAAGAGTAATAACTAGGGGGAATATAAAATGAATAGTACATTTAAAATTAAGTTATTATCATCGCTTGAAAAAGTTTTTTTAGATGATAAGCTTGATGATAAGAAAACTATTAGTAAAGCTTCTATGCTGCGAAATGAAAGATATTCATTTCAAGTGGCATATACTGAGACTGATAAGGTTATTCTTTCAAGAAGAATAGGAACTTTTGAGATGAAATCAGATATCAAGCACTGTATAAAAACAAGAAAAGTTGAACTAGTTCCATCCCAAATGCCTACTTATTCAAATTATGATGAAAATTATTTGAGAGTTATTCCTGGACTTTATCCTGACCCATTAGTGGATATTGACGAATGTGGTCATTTGTATTTTGTAACTAACCAGCTTAGAAGTCTGTGGATTACTATCGAATTAAATTCCCAGATAAGTAAGGGTAACCATGATATTGAAGTAATTTTTTACGATGAGGAAAAGCAAATTCTTGCAAATGAGATTTTTAATATAGATATTATTGATGCTTTACTCCCAAATCAGGATTTAATTTTTACCCAATGGCTTCATTGTGATTGCCTAGCTCTTGAATATAAAGTGGCGATCTTTAGTAATGAGCATTGGAAGTTAATTGAAAACTACATAAAGACAGCAGTAAAAAACGGAATAAATATGATACTTACTCCTATATTTACACCTCCCCTTGACACAGCCATTGACGGAGAGCGACCCACAGTTCAACTTGTAGATGTATATAAGAATGAACCTGAGAAATATACTTTTAATTTTGATATGTTGAAAAAATGGATTGATTTGTGCCATGAATGTGGTGTTGAATATTTTGAGATTTCACATTTGTTCACTCAATGGGGTGCTAAGCATGCACCTAAAATAATGGCTGTAGAAAATGGTGAATATAAGAAAATCTTTGGTTGGGATACTGATTCAGTTTCTGAAGAATACAAATTATTCTTACATGTATTTTTAGCAGAACTTATTATATTCTTAAAAACAGAAGAAATTGCAGATAAATGCTATTTTCACATATCCGATGAACCTAGCAAAGATCAAATTCAGAGTTATATTAATTCTAAAGCAATAGTAAAGGATATCTTAAAAGATTTTCATATAATGGATGCACTTTCAGATTATGAATTTTATACCACAGGAGCAGTTGAGCTTCCGATTCCTGCTAGTAATCACATAGAAAAGTTTATAGAAAATAAGGCGACAAATCTATGGACCTATTATTGCTCAGGACAGTGGCAGTATGTTAGCAATCGTTTTTTCTCAATGTCTTCCCTTAGGAATCGAATCATTGGTACCCAATTCTATAAATATGATATAGTAGGTTTTTTGCATTGGGGATTTAATTTTTGGTTTAATCAATTTTCTATAGCACCTATTAATCCATATATTGTTACAGATGGTGAGTTTTTTGCTCCATCAGGAGATACCTTCTCTGTTTACCCCGGAAATGATGGTAATCCAGTAGAATCTCTCAGACTGGTGGTATTTTATGAAGCCTTACAAGATCTAAGAGCATTCAAGCTTCTAGAGAATTTATATGACAAGGGTTTTGTACTAAAACTAATTGAAGAAAATACTGAGAGGCCAATTACGTTCAAAGAATATCCTCTTACGGATGATTATCTGCTTTCATTAAGAGAAAAAGTAAATCAAGCTATAAAAGTAAAATATTTATATTCTAAAACAAAGATTACTAATTAGATATAAGGAGGAATTTAAAATGTTAAAAGTTGCAATAATCGGTTTGGGAGTTATGGGACATTGCCATTTGGTGAACTACATAAGACTTGAAAGTGAAGGGTTTCCAGTAAAATTAGTAGCAATTTGTGATGTAAATACCACAAAATTTGATGGTAAAGCAATTGTAGGGAATATGGACGTAGGTAAATCTGATTATGATTTTTCGAAATATAATCTTTATACCAACGTAGATGAAATGCTTGAAAAAGAGGAACTGGATTATTTAGATGTAACTTTACCTACATATTTACATGCTGAAGTTACAATTAAAGCATTAAATAAAAAGTTGAACGTATTTTGTGAAAAGCCAATGGCGCTTACATCAAAGGACTGTTTGGAAATGATTGAAGCATCAGAAACTAACGAACGACATCTTATGATTGGTCAATGCTTAAGGTTTTGGCCTGAGTATGAATATGTAAAGGATTGCGTTGAAACAGAGAGATTTGGCAAGCCAGTATATGGATATTTTTTCAGAGGTGGTGGCACTCCCATGTGGTCCTTCGAGAATTGGCTTCTCCAAAAGGAAAAAAGTGGCGGCTGTTTGTTTGATCAACATATTCATGATGTAGATACGATTAATTGGTTATTTGGAAAACCAAACTCAGTTTCCACAATTGGGAAGGTTATTAACAAAGGAAATGGTTATGATATAGTTTCTACCAATTATCTTTATGAAGACGGAAAGGTAATAAATGCTCAAGATGATTGGACTCTTAATGGAGACTATGGTTTTGAAATGAGATTTACAGTAAACTTTGAACGTGGAAACGTAGTCTATGAGAATGGCAAAATACTAGTAAATCCAGTGGGCGAAAAAACTTTTGTTCCTGAGCTTTCAAAAGATAATGGGTATTATAGAGAATTGAAGTACTTTATACAGTCAATACTTAATAAAACCCCTATTGATAGAGCATGTCCATATAGTACAATGGAAACAATAAAAATTGCAGAAGCTGAACAAACCTCTGCAGACTCAAAGAGCATATTTGTTGAAGTAAAACAATAAATGGATTTTAGTTTTAGAGGCGGTTACCTAAATATATGGGTAGCTGCCTTTAAATTATTTTCTACTAATTTATTAAACAGAATATAATGAATTAATGTAAGTTACTATTTCTTCTATATTTTTTCTTCTCGTAAAATCCACTGGCTTGTTGTATACCGCCAGCATACCTCTTTCATCATCGGTTAAATCCTTTTCTTTCTTATATTTTATTTTCCATTTTAATAATGTCATAAGCACTTTGTCAGTAGGTGTAAGTTTACTAAAATTAAAACCACCTCTTAAATAAAAGAACTTAATATATTTTTGTTCATCCAATGTAAAGTTTTTATCTCTTACTTCATTTATAGCATTTACTCTAGATGGAGATACTCCCGTTGACAAAACAACTAACTTTATATCTTTTAGTTTATCAAGGTTCTTTGTTATTAATTTTATTCCATTAATTCCTCCTGCATACAAGCTGCTACAATAAATTACCGTATCATATGTAGCCAACATATTAATTGTGACCTTTGAACTATCAAAAATATCCGCTGTTAAATCCTCCCCAATCCACAATGCATATTTCTTTGCAAATCCCGTTTTTGATTTGTATACTACTACTGTTTTCATTTTTCATCCTCCAAATAGTATCTTATATATTATTTACTAACTCCTTTAACAAGTAGCTCCACATAAGCGTTTATTGTATCATTTATCATATTTTCCTCATAAATGCTATTTAGCAAAATAATATTCACCATACCAAAGATACCTGAAGTAAGTAAAAATGCAGTGAACTTAGTATTATCTATAGCAAATTCTCCTAATGAAACTCCTTTATTAAGTATATTTACAAGTAACTTCATAGCATCATTATCATTAGAGGTCTCTTCTGTAGTTTTAACACCACTTAAAAGTGTGGCCTTAAAATGTTCTCTGTGATCTAGAAGGAGTTGTGCTAGTGTTATAAGTCCTATTTTTAAAGCTGTTTTAGCTTCCATACTTTCAAAATTAATATCTAAAAGTTTTGTAAAGATTCTATTATAGTTATCAAGGGTAATTGCCTTTATAATATCATCTTTATTCTTAAAGTAATTGTAAATCACAGCTGGGGAGTATTCAATATCCTTTGCTAATTTTCTAATTGATAGCTTTTCGTAGCCGTACTCTATTATGAGTTTACTTGCACTGTCAAATATTTTTTCCCTTAATGCTTCTTTCTCCACTTCTCTTCTATCAGTTATTCCTATATTTATACCTCCTCGTAATTTATGTGTGAACACTGTTCATCATATTATCATTGTTTACATTTGTCAAGAGTGACAGGCTCTTGTAAAAAAAAGTTTTAAATTATATCTCACAAATCAAAAACATAACTATATAATAATATTTGCTAATTGAGTACATAATTTTCACCCTATTTACATAAAATGCAGTTGATAATTACTAAAAATTAAAATATTAAGGAGAAAATTTATGCCAAAGAATAATAAAAATAAAAATGCAAATCAGAAACAGAATAAACCTCCAAGTAATAATAAAGGTAATAGTCAAGGTATGAATACAAGTCAAACTACAGCTACTAACAAAGCATAATTCTAAATAGAAAAAAAGTCTCTGCTTGCAACGGAGATTTTTTTAATTTAGAAAAAAACAAGAAATATTTGAAAGCTCTCTATGAATATTAAAGGCAATTATTTTTGAAATCTCGGGTAATGATTCCATATATAATATGCTATTATTTATATAGTAAAAGCAGGTCTTATTATTAATTACTCACTAGAAAATAATAAGAGCCAAAATCATTATTTTACAACGATTCTAGCTCTTACTTCTTTTTACACTTTTTTAACAATAAATTTTCACCTAAACGTAATTTACAACGGTATCTTTTTAATAAAAGTATCAAAACTTTATTTACCTTGCAATTTAACTATTTGGTGGACTCACCTCTTTCCATCATATATTACCTTTATAAGTACTATTTTCAATAAGAAATGCTATGAAAAAAATTAACATGTTATTGATTGTAGACTCCTATACACTCCGTTTCCTTGCTTCTTTGACTCTCTGTTTCCTTGTTCCATTGACCCTCGGTTTCTTTGATCCTATAATTCATTGATACTCTGACTCATTGGCTCTTCGATTCTCTGTTTCCTAATTCTTCGGTTCCTGGTTTCTTTTACTATTTACTAACTTAATTTACTGAATAGATTTGTCCAAAACCTTTTGTACTTATAAGGGTTAAAGAACTCTTAATCTATTTTTCATTTCTTATCTTGAAATTAGTATAAGCCTTATAGATATAGTTGTCAATAGATTTATCAGAATATTCTTACTAAGAAATTATCCAATTACGGAATACTATAAACTAAGGTATTAATTCTATATCTTCTGCTCCTCCCCCCTTCAAGCCAAGTGTTACCATGATTAAAGATTTCATGATAGACGAAACTGGAGAACACACTGGCTGTTATAAATTAGTGTCTGTAGAAGACAGCTATGAAAATTTAGTAAATTTTGTAGTGTCTCCCAACACTTACTTTGTTGACCATGTAATGGTTGAAATAGGTAATGTAGTAACTGGATTTTATGATACAACTGTACCTGTACCATTCATTTTCCCACCACAATATAGAGCAATTGTTATGGCATTAGATTCACAACATGAAAATGTGGAAGTGGACTATTTTAATAGTCAGTTGATAAATAGTGATAATACTTTAAAATTAAATATTTCCCCTCATACTCACATAGTACTAGAAAATGCACAAGCCTTTACCCATGTCCCTAGAAACCGAGATCTCATTGTTGTCTATAGTATTACAACAATGAGTATTCCAGCCCAAACCACACCAAGTAAAATTATTGTTATGTGTCCTCATTGCTAAATTAATAAACAATAATTAATTATTAATAGAGCGCTCAATTCTTCGATTAAATTATGAATCTGACTTTTCCGTTTTTTACTTGTCCAACTAATGATACCTGTTTCAAATTAATGCGTGAAAGATAGGTACACATAGCTGGTGATAATGAAAAGCAATGTACCGGTGCACCAAAAATAAGCAAGTTATAGCCTTCAATTTTAGGGGAATTTTATATTTGGATTTTTTCTGCACTCAGTTCACCTTCTTTAACTGATTTTACTTGTGCTATTGCAGCCACATACCCCTCTGAAATAAACTTCTCTTTGAGCTTTTGGGCTATTAAATTTGAGTAGCCTGTTATAGAATTAACAATAATACCAATTTTCGTAATATGCTTCTTTAATTTTAATTATTTCTTAATTTTATAACTATTTTATATAATGATATTGCACCTTGTTCTAAATTTACTTAATATTATATTGATTTTAACAGCCTATTGAAATCTTCAAATTATTAGGTAAATTTTATTCCATATAATTCACATTAAGTGTACTACTTCTTATTGTACCATGCAATTCCATTGACATATTCTCAATATCATATTAAGATGGGTTTAGCCGAATCTCCAAAAAAGGAGTACCGGGGATCTAATAGTTATAATCTGAGAAAGCAGCTTTGTTGCTTTTTTTAGTTATGGGGTGAAGCCTAAGAACTTAAGCTGGGTACCTCTACCCTAACCCGTCAACTAACCCGGAAGGCAAACGGAGGAAATCTTAATGATTAAATTTAAAAACTTTAAAAGTATTTTTTTAACAACAATATTAAGTATAGGTATTTCTGTGTTTGTATCTCAGCATGTATTTGCAGCTACCTATAAGGTTACTTCAGGGGATTCATTATATAAGATAAGTAATGTATTTAACACAACTACAGCTAATCTTATAAATGATAATAAGCTTTTAAGTAATGTCTTATACCCAGGTCAAATATTATATGTATCCTGTAAAACCTACACCGTAAAAAGTGGTGACAGTTTATACTTAATAGCACAAAAATATGGTATATCCTTATATACCTTAAGAAGAGCAAATAATATATGGGACGACTCAATTATTTTAGGACAAGTACTTGATATTCCAGTAACCTCTAGTTCTGGTGTACAAACTTCACCAGGAACAATAAGTTATACAGCAAGTGAATTGGACTTACTCGCTAGACTAATAACTGCCGAATCACAAGGAGAACCCTATAATGCTAAAGTGGCTGTAGGTGCAGTAGTTATTAATAGGGTTAAAAGCAGTGGCTTCCCAAATACTATTAGCGGGGTTATTTATCAAAAGGTAAATGGTTATTATCAATTTACACCTGTACTAAATGGTTTTATTAATAACCCAGCGCAGGCAGATGCTATAAAAGCTGCCTATGCAGCACTAAGCGGGATTGATCCAACAAATGGAGCATTATTCTTTTATGATAATACAATATCAAATCAATGGCTTTTATCAAAACCAGTTGTTTTAAAGGTAGACAAGCTAATATTTGCTTATTAATTAAAATTACTTAAGTTGTATGTTATAAAATATTTTAAAAAATGGGAAGCAGGAATTTTACATAAATTCCTGCTTCCCATTTTTCTGCCTTTGGATTAGCTTCAAAGACATAGTACCTGACAGTTATAACACAAAGTTTAAAAAGTTAAGTACATCCATGTAATTAGAAGCTTCAAATTGAACTATTTTTATATCAGATTGTTTTGCTCCAGGATAAAAGCTTGCTCTGTATGCATTCGAATGATCTCTAAATCTAATTTCTACCTTGAATTTCTCCGGAAGTTTTATCATGTATTTTAAATAATCATCTTTAACTGCATCAAAAACTTCCTTTTTTATTCTTTCCAATGCAAGAGTTGGGTTTATAGATATTGAAGCACCACCCATACCCTCACTTACCTCAACTACTTTTATATTTTCGTTAAGTTCCTTAGCTGTTTCACAGAGTAGCTTATCTCCACTTAAAAAGAGTACAGGAACTCTAAATAAAGCAGCAGTGAAACAATTAATAAGGAATTCACTTGCTATTTCATCATTTATCAATACGTATTCATTTCTAGTATTCATTGTGTGAGCAAGTGGATTTCCACATGTACTTGCTGCGGAATGGTATCCTGTTAGTATAACCCCATCAAAGGAACTATCCAGTCCATCCATCATGCTAAGAGGACCGCCTGTCCATCCTCTAATAATTCTCACTTTAGAGGGGAGCTTTGAAGGGTCAATGTTTCTTCCCGAATCATGTGCATCCTTTACAACAATATCATCTGCCCCAGCTTCTATAGCTGCCTCGCATGCAGATTTTACCTCTTTGGTCATCTGCTCACAAAAATAGTTACTAGCAGCTTTGTTAATATCTGTTTCTTCCCAATTAACAATACCTGTTGTACCCTCAATATCAGCACTTATAAATAATTTCATTAAAATACCACCTCTATCTTTTTATTACCTTGCTTATTGATTACAAATAAGCACAAAATGTTCCTCCTCCACTTCCACCCAAGTAGTGGGATATTTGACGGAGTCATCATACTTCGGGTCATAAACTTCTATAATTCGTTTACGTTCTATGCGTGGATCAGGTATTGGAATCGCAGAAAGTAATGCCCGTGTATAAGGATGAACTGGATTATTAAAGAGTGTTTCAGTTTCTGCTATTTCCACAATCTTACCCTTGTGAATTATAGCCAATCTGTCTGTGGTGAAACGTACTACTGATAAATCATGAGAAATAAGCAAATAGGTTAAGCCTCTCTCCTTTTGCAGGTTAGATAATAGATTTAGAACTTGAGCTCGTATAGAAACATCAAGAGCAGAAATAGGTTCATCTGCTATAATCAGCTCTGGCTCCATAACTAAGGTTCTAGAAATTCCAATACGTTGACGTTGTCCTCCAGAAAATTCATGAGGAAATCGACTTGAGAATTCAGGCAGTAATCCTACATCTAGTAAAGCTCCTTCAACTTTAGATTTCCTCTCTGCTTCATTTTTATAGTTCTTTAAGTTATATAATCCTTCTGATACTATATAATCCACCTTTGCTCTTTCATTTAGTGAGGCCATGGGATCCTGAAATATCATTTGAATTTTTCTAGTTACCTCTTTATCTAACACTTTACTGATTTTTCCATTAATTTTCTTTCCATTATATATTATATCACCAGAGGCAGTCTCATTAATCCTTGCTATAGCTCTACCAATAGTGGTTTTACCTGAACCGGATTCTCCTACCAAACCAAAAGTCTCACCCTTAAATATATTAAAGCTAACATCATCCACAGCCGTAAAGGCTTTTCTTTTATTTTTTCCAAATACCACACTTAGATTTTTTACTTCTAGTAAAATTTCCCTTGCTTCCTTGTTCATGTTATTTAAGCCCCCCATTGATTAAGTAGCGCTTTAAGTGCGTCCGGTGGTTCCACCTTTGGAGACCTAGGATCTAAAAGCCAAGTTTTAGCTTTATGCGTAGGACTTATTGAAAAATAAGGTGGTCTTAAAACGAAATCTATTTTTAATGCTTTAGGATTACGTGGGGCAAAGGCATCACCAATTATTTCATTAAATAAATTTGGTGGTGTACCTTTTATGGAATATAGAGGTTCCCCCTTGATACCAAGTTGTGGAAGGGAGGATAGTAATGCCCAAGTATATGGATGCTTTCCATTATAAAAGACTTCTTCCGAGGTTCCAATCTCAACTATATCTCCAGCATACATAACAGCGATTCTATCAGCTACTTTAGCAACCACACCTAAATCATGGGTTATATAAATGATTGATAATTTATATTTATTCTGCAAATTCTTTAGTAGCTGAAGTATTTGGGCTTGAATTGTTACATCTAGTGCAGTAGTCGGTTCATCACAGATAAGTATTTTAGGACGACAAGCTATAGCTATAGCGATAACTACTCTTTGTCTCATTCCACCTGAGAACTCATGTGGAAATTGGTTATACCTAACTTCGGGATTGTATATACCAACATCTTTTAATATTTCTAGAACTATATTTTTAGCGGTTTGCCCTTTCAAACCTTGATGAAGTTCTACTGCTTCTACAATTTGTTTTCCAATAGTTTTAAGGGGATTCAAAGAGGTCATTGGATCCTGAAAAACCATTGCAATTTCTTTTCCACGAATTTTCAGCCAAGGCTTTTCTTTTTTATATTTACCTATATCTTTATTCTCATATATAATACTACCGGAATCCACCCAGCCATTCACATCTAAAAGGCCAATAAGAGACTTTGCAAAAACTGATTTTCCCGAACCAGACTCTCCAACAATAGCCAAGCTTTCTCCTTCATACAGGTCTAAAGAGGCCTCTCTAATGGCAGTCAACTTTCTCCCCCTTAAACTGAACTTAATAACCAAATTCACAACGGATAGAACAATCTTTTTTTGATTTAATATATCTTCCATTTTAAGCCTCCATGTATACTAATAGGTAAATCACGTTAAACGTGGTTTCTAGGGTCAGAAGCATCTGCAAAAGTATTACCAATTACATAGAAAGATATGGTAATAACTGAAAGTACTACAGCTGGAAAAATCAACTGATATCTTAAAGAAGGTGACATCATTATAACCCTTCCTTCATTAATAAGATTCCCAAGCGATGGTGTGTTTAATGGTAAGCCCAGTCCAATATAAGTTAAAAACACTTCAGCGCCTATAGCCATGGGAATAGCTAAAGCTAATTGAAGCATAATTACTGAAACTAGATAAGGAAGTAAGTTCTTAGTTATAATTCTACCTATAGGAGTACCTAGGCATCGGGAGGCTAAATTATATTCTCTATCTCTAATTATTATTATTTGATTCCTTACAAATCTAGCCATACTCAACCAATTAGTAATACACATAGCAAACACCAAGGTAAAAATACTAGGACGAAGTATATATGCAAGTAATACCATGATAATTGTATTAGGAATATTATCTAGTACATTATAGATTTCTGTTATAATCCCATCTAATTTTCGCACATAACCCCATAAACATCCAACAGTAATTCCGATAAGTCCTTGCCATATTCCAACCAGCATGCCAATTTCTAAGGAAGTCCTGGTTCCGCTCCAAATTCGGGACCAAAGGTCCTGTCCTATAGAATTAGTACCAAACAAGAATTCTTTATCAGGAGCATGATTTCTTAGCTGGATACCTGTTACTGGGTTGTTATAAATCTTAGTGGGTGATTTTTGATTTGGCAAATATGGTTGCAATACGGTATAGGTAACTAAAACTATTATTAAAATCAGTAAGGCTGCAGCTACTTTGTTTTTTAGAAATACTTGAAAAGTAGATTGCCAATAGGAATAATTAGAGTACCCTGCTCTCTCAGCTCTACTCTCATCATAGCTGGCAAAATCAAATAATAAAGGATCAATGTCATCTATACTTTTGTTTAATTTTGTATTACTCATCTAATACCTCCTTGCTTATCTAGATTGATACGTGGATCAAAGCTAGCCATAAGCATGTCCCCTAGAAAAAGACTAATAATACCTACTGAAGCGTATATTAAAACCAATGCTTGAACTATAGGATTATCCTGTCGTTGAATGGTATCAACTAGTAATCCGCCAGTACCTGGTATTGAATATAAAGATTCAATATATATAGACCCTACTAGAGTATATAAAATGGATGCAGGTAAATACTGTGCCATTGGAACAAAGGCGTTCCTCAAAACATGTTTTCTCATTATTACTTTATTACTAAGCCCCTTAGCTCTTGCAAGCTTTATGTAATCCTTATTTAATTCATCTACCATATAACGTCTCATCCACATTGCGTAACCAGCTGTAGGCCCAAG
Organism: Clostridiaceae bacterium; assembly: GCA_036507955.1. Taxonomy (GTDB): domain Bacteria; phylum Bacillota; class Clostridia; order Clostridiales; family Clostridiaceae; genus DATCIH01. The sequence continues at coordinate 14,661 of DATCIH010000116.1, forward strand.
AGCCATTGATAAAGCCGGAAGTATAAAGCTAACTGGGTTACTTTTATTAAATAATATAGGCAAATTAAATATATCTGTCACATATAGTTGTAAAAAAAGATAGTAAACTGCGGCAGGTACTGCACTTATAAACACAATATAGCCATTACCCAACTTATCCCAAAACTTATTTTTACTCCTAGCCATTAATATTCCCATGCTAATGCCTGCAATAAGAGCAATTACCAAAGCTGCTAACCCAAAATATAAGGAGTAGAAAATTTTTGACTCAATAATTTCAGCAACTGCAACTTTTGGTCTATAGGTAATGGAAGTGCCTAAATCTCCATGAAATAAATCCTTATAAAAATGTCCAAGTTGCACAAACCAAGGATCTCTTAAACCTAAGTTAGTTAAGATAGCTTCTCTTTGTACTAAGTCCAATTTCTCATAACCTTGTCCAAAATATCCTTCTTCAGGCATTAAACGCATGAATAAAAATACTACTGAAATTACAATAAATAGTGTAACCATTGATTTTACTAGTCTTTTTAATGAATACTTTAACAACTGCTGCCACCCCCATTTATCCTTGTAAAATACTATTAGATCATCACATAATCCGCTAATATATGCAATAAGCAAGGATGCTAAAATAACTATCCTTGCTTATATTTTTAATTATTTTTTGTTTGCAGCTACTTTAAGTGCTTCAGAACGGGCTTTCTGCCAAGCATCGAAGCCCTTTTTATATGTGGCTGTATTCATTGCTTTATCCATAATTTTTTGGCCTTTAAATTTGCTAGAAGATACCCCAAATGGTGAATAAGGTGAAGTAAATGGATCTAACTTTGAAGCTATAAAACCACCACCACCTAAACTATAAGGTATAACAAAAGCCTGGTCAATCAAAAACTGTTCTGCATCAGCAAATAACTTGTAACGTTTTGATGTATCCAATATTTCAGCCTTTGCAGCATTTACCATATTCTCATACTTACCCTTGCCATTAGCTTCTTTATAGTCAGTAGCTAAACTTATCCAGCTATAATTACTTTCAGAGGTGAATGGATCAGTATAAGTTTGAGGATCTGCATAATCTGGTCCCCAGTTACATTCCATAAAGGAATAATTACCAGCACGTCTTGTGGCATTTAAGAACCCTGTTGGCGGATACGGTAATATAATTATATCAATGAAATCCTTTCCTAGTAGTGTTTCCATCTGCTGTTCTATTACCTGTGCACGATTAGTCCAGTCAGAGGAAGATGTGTTATAAGGCATCACTACTTTTACTGGGAAGGTAACCTTTCCTTTTAGTTCTTCCATTGCTTTAGTTTTAAAGTCCTTTGCCTTAGTAGCATCAAAGCTACTTGTGGAGGAAGTTTTTGCTAAAGATCCAAGTGCAGTATAATCTACACCCTTTATATCAATGAAATTTTTTGGCGTAATGGTGTTACTTAATCTTCTTGCTGGTTCATAAGGCTCAGCAGTAGTCATAGCTGCTGTTTTATCTAGTGCATTAAACAAAGACTTACGAAAGTTTAAATTATTAACGGCAGCTTTCCAATTTTCCGGCTGATACTTAACATCGAATTTAGGGTTAAAATTAAAAGCATAAAAAAATGTATAAAAAGTAGTTGCAATAGGTCGTACCGTTTCTTTCTTAGTAGGATCATTCATCCATTCATCAATAGAGGCTGTAGGGATGGTAGCATCAGTAATTTCACCTCTAGTAAATAATTCTGGTGATAAAGTAGCTGCTTCTTTGTTATAGGTATAAGTTAACTTCTTAATAAACACATTTGTCTTATCCCAGTATTTATCATTTGCAACAAGTACTCTAGAATTTTGTGGTTCGTATGTTTGCAAAAGATAAGCACCATTATATAGTAAGGTTTTATTATCTGTACCAAATTTGTCTCCAGTTTCAGCTAAGAATTTTCCATTAACGGGCATGAAACAAACATATGTAAGCATTGACAAGAAATAAGGTGTAGGTGCTTTTAAGGTGTATTCTAATACATATGGACTCTTTGCCTTAACGCCTACTTGAGTAAAGTCTGTTACTTCACCTTTATAAAATTTCTCCGCATCTTTTAAAACACTATAAGCTAGATTAGCTGTTTCTGAGTTATTTTTTTTATCAAGCACATAATTCATTCCATCAACAAAATCTTGAGCTTGTACCTCTGCATATTCTTTACCTGCAGCATCTACCCATTTAACCCCTTTACGTAAATTAAATGTCCAAACTAATCCATCACTAGATACACTCCAGTCTGTTGCTAAAGATGGCTTCACTACACCATATTTATCATGTTCTACTAAACAATCCACCAAATTTGCTGCTACTGCAAACTCATTTTCACTAGCAGTAACTAAATAATTTAACGTGGTAAGCTCCTCAGAGTATACTGTAGAGTATTCTTGTTTAACATCAGTTTTCTTGTCTTTTGGTGCACTGTCTTTACAACCTGCTAGAACTGACATACTTAGTGCAACGGTAAGCATTAACGCAATGACTTTTTTCATTTTTTTCCCCCTCTATTTTAAATTAATTTTTCTAAATCTATTCCCCAAGAATATATTTCTTATAATTATACACTATATATACTCATAGTTGTATAATCTTTTAGATATAACCAATGTTTTTTCCCAAATTAGTATTTACATTTAATATTCCTTGCAAGCAATCCCTTTTATACCCAATCCATTCCCAGCTTCAAGTGATATGATGCTTTCATTAAAGATTGCACCTCCAACTATGGGATCCTCTTTACATAAAACTGGTCCATCTAGATCAATCTTAGTTATAATGCTTTTTGCAGCCGCCAAGTGTGCTGCTGCCGTTACACTGACTTTTGCCTCTAGCATACAGCCTATCATACACTCCATTCCATATATCTCCGCCATAGAACAGATTTTAAGAGCATTATAAATGCCTCCTGTCTTCATTAACTTTATATTTATAAGATCTGCTGCCCTCCTCTGCATTATTGTCAAGGCATCTTTGGGAGAAAATACACTCTCATCAGCCATAACTGGTATGTATACATTATCTGTAACGAATTTCAGGCCATCAATATCGTGAGCATCTACGGGCTGTTCTACGAGTTCAATATCAAGAGCTAAATCCTCCATTTTTCTCAAAATTTTAACGGCTTCTTTAGGGGACCAACCTTGATTAGCATCTATCCTTAGATTTATATTAGGACCAATTGCCTCTCGAACTTTTTGTAATCTTTCAATATCCAAAGCTACTTCTTTCCCAACTTTAATCTTAAGTGTTTTATATCCCAGACTTACAGCATCAAGACTGTCCACTGCCATTTCCAAAGGGCTATTTACACTTATGGTTATATCTGTGGTTATCTCTTTCCTGAAACCGCCTAATAATTTATACAATGGTGCCTTGTACAATTGTCCATAAAGATCATAAAGGGCAATATCGACTGCTGCTTTTGCACTTGTATTATTTACCATACATTTGTTTAATTTTATCATAAGTTCTTCAAAATTATCTATTTTCATACCTATTATAGTTTTCTTAATAACATCATTTATTGCGCTAACAATTGCTCCAGTAGTATCACCGGTTATAACTACCGTTGGCGGGGCCTCACCGAAACCTACATTACCAGAATCAGTTAATACTTTTACAATTACATCTTCCACACTATTAACCGTTCTTAAAGCAGTCTTGAAAGGCCTCCTTAATGGAACTGAAATATATTCAAGCTTTACATCAATAATTTTCATTTTGTACTCCTCCCGAAATTAAATAATCATAAGAAATTTTAGAAACTTTTCCTATTATATCTCTTGCATAATTATCGCTAGTAGCATTCCAAGTAAGCATAGTAAAAATATAATCCTTATGTTCAGTGTACACTACTCCTACATCATGCTTTATATTAGGGAGATCCCCTGTCTTGTGAGCTACAATAATACCCTCCTCAAGATTAATTTTCATCATAGAATTGTCCATCTGCATTTTCATTATCTTAATCATTATGTCACTATAAGTTTTACTAATTAGCTCTCCCTTGTCCATAAGTTCTAAAAGCTTAGACACATCCTGCGCGGTAGTATAATTATCCAAACCCAATAATCTTGCATCAAAATCCATCATTTTTCTTTTTAAAATTGTATTCTCACACCCTAATCCTCTAATAAACTCATTTATATTTTCTATTCCCAGCATATGTATGAGTTGATTTGCAGCAGTATTGTCACTTTGTATTATCATTAAAGTAATAAGGTCCTTGATGGTATAAGTATTCCTTTCATCTAGAACATATATGATACTATAGGGTACCCTTTCTTCCTTATTAATAGAAATTCTATCCTTTAAATCTAGTTCTCCATAACTCACAAGTTGAAAAGTCTTTGCCATAATAAACAATTTTATTATAGAGGCTGAAGGTACTACTTCCAAATAATTTATGTGGTACGTCTCACCAGATTTTAAATCCTTAATAAAAATAGAGTATCTTAGGTTCTTATCTTTCATAAAGTCTAAAATTATGTTTTTTAACATCCTATTACCTCCATCTGCGTAACTGTTTATGTTTGTTATGGAAATTTATATAATTCAGTATTATAATAAAATAATACTTTGAGTATTAGAATACTTTAACTGGTGAGGTGCAATTATGTATAAAAATGATTATAATATACCTGATTTTATGAATTCAGCTGATTTTTGGATGAATGATATTAGTGATTCTAAGGAGATAATGCTTTCTGTTGATGAAATTAACGAGTTTAATAACAAGCTTAAACCTATAGTCAACTCTTTATATTCAATAGATAAAGAAACTGCTACTATAGCTTCTAAAATTCTAATTGGATATATACAGTCATATGAACTACCTCTATCAGATATGTATGATTCAAATGGAGAGTTACTACACCAGGATTATTATGAAAAAATTATACATAATACTAATTTGGATGCAATCAAGGACTATACTACAATTAAGTATGGTATCTCAGTAAGAAAGACTTCTGTCCGAAGTTTTCCAGTGGAGAATTCGATTTTTTCTTCTATTGAGCAAAGCAAAACAAATAACTTTGACAGGTTTCAAGAAACAGGGTTGTTTCCCTGTGAACCCGTATTGATACTCCATGAAAGCAGTGATAAAAAGTGGTATTTTGTGAAACTTTATAATTATTTTGGTTGGGTCAAAACTGATGATATAGCAATAGCAGAAAATAAAGAGCAAATTTTTGATTATACTAACTGTAAAGATTTCTTATTGGTTACGGTGAAGGAAGCAACTTTAATTATTAATGAAAATGATTCTTCTCCAATAACTATAACATGTGGAATGGGTACAAAGCTATCATTAATGGAAAATCATATGGTAAAATTTCCAACAAGAAGCAGTAATGGTAAGCTTGTTTTTAAAAGCGCTGTTATAAGCAATAATGAAGACATTATTAAGGGATATCTTCCTTATACAAGATATAACATAATAAATCAGGCCCTTAGATTTATTGATACACCCTACGATTGGGGAGATAAATTTTCTGGGAAAGACTGTTCCAGCTTTATACTAACAATCTATAAGTGTTTTGGATTTTTACTTCCACGTAATGCTAATCAACAGGAAAGCAGTTTTCTTAGTAGTGTCAATTCTCTAGTATTCACCAAAGAAGATACACTCGAGAATAGAAACGTTAAAATGGACAAACTAAACCCAGGTGATGCCCTATTTATGAAAGGGCATGTAATGATGTACCTTGGTAAATATAAGTTTATTCATTATATGATTCACAGTTTTGCTGGATATGGTGTTAAAAAGGAAGCTGTCTACGAATCACGCAAAGCAATGTTAGTTGCAATTACACCCGTTGATCTGCCAAAAGCTGATGGCGTACCTTTTATACTAAAATTTACTTCTTCAGTACATTATCAATAAAATGGTAACTTAATTAATCATTTACTATTTCTATATTGAGTAGGTGTAATATGTGTAACCTTTTCAAACTTATTAAAGAAGTAATTTGGATCTGAATATCCTACTTGATTCGCTATTTCGCAAGTTTTTAGATTTGACCTTCTTAATATTTTTTTTGCTTCTTCAATCCTCACATGTTGTAAATAATCATTAAAATACATGCCTAAATTCTTTTTAAGTAATTGTCCTAAGTATACTGGATTAATAAAAAAAACATCTGATAGTTTTTTTAATGTAATGTCATATTGATAATTATTATTTATATATTTTTCTACCTCATACATAGATGTCGGTTGTCTATTATTCTTCAAGGAATTAATATATTTTGAAATATCAAAGGAGAAACTTACAAGTGTTTCCTGCATTTCATCCATACTGCTACCTTGTAATTGATTTAAATTAGTATAATTCTTCATGAACTCATCAACATCACCATATTTTTTATAAATACAGGTAATAACTTTTGATATGAATATTATAAAATAAGTATAGATTATTTCTGGTGGAACCTGCTTATTTCTTATATTATTTAAAATTTCGTTAATATCATTTATAATTCTTTTTGTATCTTCCTTCTCTATAGCATCTATAAGTTTTTCAACTGAAATATCATCACTAAGACTATAATTAAATTCTATTTGTTTAACTTTATCATAAAAAATAATACTATTTTGATAAAACAGGTTGAAATGTTTCCCCTCTATGCATGATTTATAAGACTCTTTTAAATCTGATAATTTCATTATCTCCTTACCTACAATTATCAGGCAACTACAATTTAAAATATTTTTTATATCATTAAATAAGCTATTAACAAATATTTCAATATCATTATTAAAGTGTTTTAAAATATTTTCGCTTAAAATTATACCATATTTCCCTAATTCTTCATCATATAAGCAGTTAATATTCTCTTTATTAATTGCTTTATGTATAATTTCTCTAATCTTTTCTAAATTTGACTGTAACTCATCTTCTTCTAGTTTTTCGAACCATTCCAAAATGCTAATTTCAACTTGTACATATCTCTTTTTTAAATTCTTTATATTTTTAAAAAACTCCTCCAAGTATTTTAGTGGAAAAAGTTCGAAGTTATCATATATTAAAGATTTTATCACATTATTATTGTTACTTTCACCCAACTTATCTTCTAACTCTTTAGCTATTAATTCCTTAGAGATTTTTTGTAAAACCCCAATTAGTTCATCCTCTTCAATTGGTTTTAATAAATAATTAATCACACCATATCTAATAGCTCGCTGAGCATATTCGAAATCACTATACCCGCTTAATATTATGAAGTGGGTATTTAAGCCTAAATTTTTTTTTGATTGTTCAATAAATTCAAAACCATCCATTTCAGGCATTTTAATATCAGTAATAACAAGATCTGGAGACTTATCTTCCATTAGTTTTAAGCCCTCATCTCCATCGCTTGCTTCTCCACATATATAAAATCCATATTGCTCCCAGTCAATAATTAATTTCAAGCCATCTCTAACAAAGGGTTCATCATCAACTATTAAAACCTTATACATAAATAAATCTCCCTTTATTTTTTATTGTAATTATAAATACTTTTTATACTCTGCTGGAGTAACACAAGTTATTTTTTCAAATTTAGATATAAAATAATTTGCATCGTTATACCCTACCATAGTTGAAATTTCGGAGATTTTATACTTCTTACTTTCTAGTAATTCCTTAGCCTTCGTAATTCTATAATCATTGAGGTAATCATTAAAAGAAACTCCAAACTTTTTTTTGAATATTTGGCCTAAATAAATAGTGTTAATATAAAAATGTTTAGAAATATCCTTTAATCTGATATCCTGGCTATAATTTATATTTATATACTTCTTAACTTCGTATAATATTCCACTTTTCTTGGTTTCTCTGATACTATTCATATATTTACTGGCTAGATTGCAAAAGTTCTTTAATTCTTCCTTAATATCTGAAATAACCATAAAATTAAGTTGAAGCCGCTTAACACTACTAGCAAGGTGCTTCACATCCCCATTCATATTTGTAATTAATTTTATTACTTCTAGTTCAAAACTTGCAATATCCGCCTTAATAATCTCAGGCGCAATAAGTTCAACCTGGAAATTAGTACAAATAATTTCTATGTTTTCATTTATTTTATTAAGATTATTTTTTTCCACTGCTTCAGTTAATTCTTCAAACAATTCATTACTTTTACCACTATAATTAAAGATAATATCTTTTATAGTTTCATAAGAAACAATTCCCTTTCTACTGAGTAGAAAATTTGTGTTTACTGTAGTTATACAAGAATCTCGAGATTCCTTTATTAAAGGAATACCTCTAACAGTTTTCCCAATATATAAGATTGCTTGTGTTCCCATCTTTTCAAAAATTATATCTATTACCATTTGTAACATTGGCATTAAACTATAATTCTGGTTATCAAGCATGCTTTTTGACACTACTATGCCCAATCCAATGTTCTCCTGCAAAAAAAATAATGTCTTATTGACTCCATTTATATTTAAAATAACTTTCTTTATTTCTTTTAATATTTCATATATATCCGCTTCATAATATACTTGAGAATATTTACACTTTACCGCCTGAAGGATTACATATATAAATTCGCCATTTTTATATTCAGGTACATATTTTTTAATTTTGCCTAACTTTTTTTCCAACAATTTACCGTCAATAAACTTTTTTAGCATTTTGCCAGTAAAATCCCTATAATCAAACTCATTAAATATCTTCTGCTTCTTTAAATCAAGTTCTTCTTTTATTATATTTAAAGTGTTTATTATCTCATCTTCATCAACTGGTTTCAAAATGAAATTATAAACGCCATACCTCATTGCACTTCGAGCATACTCAAAATTACTAAACCCCGTTAAAATAATATACTTTGAATCTATAAGTTGTTCCCCTATACATCTTTTTATAAGTTCTAATCCATCCATCTCTGGCATCTTTATGTCAGTGATAATTAAGTTTGGTTTGAAATTTTTAGCCTTTTCAAATGCATCAATCCCATTGTCTGCAACGCAACATACTTCAAAACCATATTGATGCCAGTTTATTAAAGCCTCCAAACCTAATATAACAAAAGGTTCATCATCTACAATCATAACCTTATACAAAGTCTCACCCTCTAATCTTTAGCATTAGTGTTTATAGGTATTGTTATTTTGATATTTGTTCCTTCTCCAAGAATACTATCTATTTTAAAGTGAAAACCTTTCCCATAAATAAGCTTTAATCTGTTATATACATTATTAATTCCTATGCTCTTCTTTCCTTCATACTCGTTATCTAAATTTTTAACTATTTCATTTAATTTCTCTTCATTAATCCCAATTCCATTATCACTTATGATACATATTATATCACTATATTCATATTTAAACTGAACAGTTATTTTCCCACCAGATTTTTTACCTTCTATTCCATGAATACAGGCATTTTCAACCAGTGGTTGAAAAGCCATCTTTGGTATCATTAGATTTATTGCTTCCTCATTAATAATAAGTTCATATTCTATTTTATCGCCAAACCTATATTTTTGGATTTTTAAGAAATCTTCTATGTATTCCATTTCTACTTTGACGGAAATCATATCATTTCCCCACACCAAAAGCCTTCTAAACATTTTAGCTACATATTTTATTATTTGTGCAGTTTCAATCTCTTTTTTGATTACACTTCTCATTCTTATGCTTTCAAGTACATTAAACAAAAAATGAGGGTTAATTTGACTCTGGAGTGCATTTATTTCAGCTTGCCTTCTTTCAATCTCAATACTTTTCTTTTGAAGATTAGCTTCATATACATCCATTATAAGTTCCTGAATCTTTACTGTCATACGGTTAAATTCTTTAATTACTCCTCCAATTTCATCTCTTCCTTCATTACAATCTATAACTTCATACTTTTGTTTACCAACTTTATTAATATATTCACCAAGAATTTTAAGTCGGTTTGTAAAAGAACGTGCAATTATATATATAATTGTTAATGCAACTAATAGCTCTATAAATCCCATAAATATTATAAATTTTTCTGATCCCTGCATTGCATTTGTAATATATGATTTATTAACTACAGCTATAATATTCCATTTTTTTAAATCTGAATATTTTCCTAAATTAGTTTTAAACTCATATTGATTTTTTTTAAGGGCTTTCGAGTCAAATATTGGTAATATGTTTCCTTCTCTTATATATTTTTTATCTGTGGTATACATTATTTGATTTTTTTCATTAACTAAATATACTTCTCCAGTAAGTTTCTCTGAATTTAATGAATTTATAATAGAGGAATCTTCTAGATTTATTTTCAAAATACTATTATAATCTTTTCCTTCTCCAAAATTATTTAGAGCTTTTAAAAGACTAAGCTTCCATAATCCATTTTCCTCATAAAATCCAAAATGAAATTTATAAGGATTATCTAAGAGAACTTTATACCAATAATTTTTCATGACTTCCCTATCTATTTGAATAAAATCACTACTATTTATTATGCTTATATTTCGTGTATATATTTTTACTTCACTTATTTGGTCTACTACATAGTTTTTTTTCATTAGAACATCTCTTAAAAAATCGTTATATTCTCCATAAAAATCTTCAATAGAGCTATAATTTTTGTCTAAAGCTTCCTTAATCTTTCTATCTGAAATAATATTATAGGCCGCTACTGAAACATCGTTTAGGTTTTTATACAATTGAACTTTAGTTCTGTCAAGAGAGGCATTAATTTGTTCAATTTGTTGTTGTTTTATATTATTACTTGTAATAGTAATAAATATTGTACTAGTAATTATTACAGGAATAAATATGCAAAAAACGTAAATCATAAGCAATTTATTTTTTATACTTATATTATCAATAATATGTTTATTAAATAATGTTTTAAACAAATTTATACACTTCCTTCTATATCATAAGCAGACTAATTATAGCTTCAAATTATTTTAATTACAAGAAAGCCACCGCATTCGTTAAAATACAATGGCTTTCTTGTAATATTGATATTACTATAATCTTTAGCCTTTTACGCCTCCTAGGGTAAGTCCTTTTACAAAGTATTTTTGCAAATATGGATACACCGCCAGGATTGGCAATATAGCTACTATAGTCATTGCAGCCCTAAGTGAATTAGGCGTTACTGCGGCAGCACCGTTAGCACCTTTTAATGCTGCCAGTTGACCTGATTGTGTACTAGCTAATGCTAAGCTTGACTGCAACACCTTTTGAAGTTCAAACTGCAGCGTACTTAAATTAGCATTTGAGCAATACAACATGGTATCAAACCAAGAATTCCATTGTCCCACAGAAACAAATAGTATTACTGTAGCCAGTACAGGTACACTTAATGGCATAACTATGGAAAAAATTATTTTAAGTTCACTTGCACCATCAATTTTAGCAGACTCAATGAGACTTGGTGGAAGCCCTGCAATATAGCTCCTAACTACCATTATATTAAATGCACTTACAACTCCAGGAAGTATGTAAACTAGAAAGTTATTTCGAAGATGCAAATCCATTATTAAAAAGTAACTTGGAATTAATCCAGCACTTATATACATTGAAAATACAAATATTCTAGAATACAATTTACGAAGAACAAACTCTTGTCGACTTAATGCATAGCCTACTACAAGACTACAAGTTACATTTAGCAATGCGCCAATAATAGCACGAGCTGAAGAAATAAAAGCAGCATGATAAATAGCTTGGTTTTTTAATATTATTGAATAATTAATTGTTGTAAATTTTCTTGGCCAAATATGTATTCCACCTCGTATTGAATCAACAGAATCATTAAGGGAAACAGCTATAGTATTTAAAAATGGATACAAGGTTACAATCATAAGAATAATGAGTAGCGTATAATTTATTGTATCAAAAATTATATCCTCTCGAGTCGCCTTAGATTTCATAAAAAGCCTCCTTAAAAACTATGATCAAAATGCACTCTCGCCATCAAGTAACTTGGACAACCTGTTACAGGATAGTACAAGTATTAATGATACTACCGATGTAAATATTCCTGCCGTAGTAGCAAAAGAGTATCTTCCAAGCGGTATGCCTAAATTATATACATATATTTCCAGTGTTTGAGCAACATCCATAACCATACTGTTTTTTAGAAGATATACTTGTTCAAAATTAGCTGTAAGTAACCATCCAACATTAAGTATCATTAATATTTTAATAGTGGGGATTATACTTGGCAGTGTTATAGCAAAAATTTTTCTAATTCTACCAGCTCCATCAATACTTGCGGCTTCATATAATTCACTATCAATAGCAGTCATAGCTGCTAAATAAATAATTGTACCCCACCCTATTTCTTTCCAGAGATCAGAACCTGCTAATATACCCCAAAACAATCCTGGGATGCCCATAAATGCTATAGGGTCCTTAATAAAATGCAATGAGATTAAAATTTGATTCACTATACCATCATCTGGGGAAAGTACACTTGTAACTATGCTTGCAGCTACTACCCAAGAAACAAAATGTGGTAGATATGATATAGTTTGAACTGCCTTCTTAAATCTAGCATTTCTTACTTCATTTATTAGCACTGCGAGTCCTATAGACCCAGTAAATCCAGTAACAAATTTTAAGGTACTAATCCCAAGTGTATTTCTGATCGAAAGATAAAAATCTTTATCTTTAAATAGTTCTGCAAAATTTTTCAAACCAACCCAATCAGAATGTTGAACACCAAGAGCTGGTTTGTAGTTTTGAAAAGCCATTACCCATCCCCATAAAGGTACATAACTAAAAAGTAGAAGTAATAGTAAAAAAGGAAGTGTAATAATTATTAACTCCTTTTGTTCTCCTAATCTTTTTGAAAAGCTCTTTTTAGGTTTGTAACTAAGAGGCTTTGTAATTTTCATATCTGCTTCTGGTCTTTCCATGCTAGCTCCTCCCAAGTATTTATATTAGTATTAAAAAAGTATACATAATGTATACTTTTTTAATACATGTTTATTTAAACTTTACTTCCAGTTTTTTACCCTACCTTGAATTTGCTTTGTAATATAATCATCACCAACATTATAGTTAATGCCTTTCATATCTTTACTGTATTGAGACCATACGCTCTCAAAGGTAGATGGTTTTGCCATGACAAGTGATGCCATATATTTTTGTTGTAAATCATTTGTTTTCTGCTGTGCTACTTTAACTACTGGTTCCGAATCTGGTATTGATATATCCCAACCATATCCAAAATCTGATTTAACAGCAGGCGCAAACATATCATTAAGATTCGTAACTTTGTAAGCATCCATCACTTCTTTTTCATAAGGTTGATATTTTGCTGCTATATACTCTGGAGTATCTTGAGGATTTACAAAATTTCCATCAGCGTATTTTGCATCTGCACCCGCATCAGAGTGAGGGAAGAACCAAATCCCACCAACCCCAGTTTTCTGTGGGTATGTTGGATCAGCCAATTTAGCTGATTGTGCAGCAGTTTGTATCATTTTGCCATCTTTAACTGTATAGTCTACGCCTTCAATACCCCAATTATTAAGTTTTTGTATATCATCTGAAGCCATCTTGTCAAGCATTTTAAATGCAGCAACAGGATCTTTACAGGATTTAGTTATATATATTCCTCCTCCTGTACCAATAGATATAAGCCCGCTGTATGCATCTTTTGCCACGCCATCAAACAAAATAGGTAATGCAAATGGAACTCTATCAAATGCTTTTTGTTGTTCTAGTGAAGTAATAGCATCCTGTATCTCCCATCTACCCATATACATACCAAGTACTCTTCCAGCAGCTACTTTAGCTTTGAAAGCATCATTGTTATCTATAAATAATTGTTTATCTATAATGTTTTTGCCCCACTCAACATTCAGTTTTTGAATATAGTTATGAGTGAAATCTGATAAGCCAAAGTTATGAGCTACATTTTTATCATCAACATAACAAGCACCAGTGTTTGGATATCCTGCTAAATAGCTTCCTACGTTAGCTATAAGATAGTTTTCTTTAACTGCATTAGTCGTGAATCCTATATTTGGTTTACCATTATATGTAGGATTTTTAACCATGTAATCTTCAATTAGTTTGAAATATTGATCTAAAGTTTTTACTGCTGGATACCCTGCTTGTTTTAAGACATCCTTTGCTAGATAAAATCCTGAGCCAGGATATAAGGGTGTAGGCCCTGTTCTAAATGGTGGTAGTGAATAAGTATGTCCATCTTTTAAGTTCTTTAATTTCTTAAGATCGTTGCCATAAGCTTTCTTTATGTTAGTACCATATTTCTCAATATAATCCTCTAATGGAATCACTGCTCCAGCATTAATAAATGTATCTACATCACCTGCGTCTAGAGAAATTAGATCAGGATATTCTCCAGATGCTATCATAACTCCAGACTTGGTTTTAGAATCTGTTCCAACCAAATAGTCAGTCTTAAAGGTAGTCCCAGTAATTTTAGTTATTATTTTTCCTACTGCTGTGTTTGAAATATCCACAGGTTTAGTATCAAGATTAAAAAAAAGCGAGAAATTAGTTTGCCCTTTTTTACTTGCAGAACCTTTTACTCCCGTTTTATCTGATCCACAACCAGTAAAAAGAAAAACAACAAGTGATAGGGATAGTAAAGTTGCAAAAATTTTCTTTCTATTCATTTTTATACCCCCTTAATTTTAAAGTCTTACAAAAATACAAATAATATATAGTTTTGTAATATAACCTTTACATTGATATTACGATGTAAACATTTACTATTCAATATATAAAACTTATATCTTACTCTAATAATTAAACATCAGTTTATAACTAAGGAAGGTCTAAATACTATGTTCTCTGGTAAGATTCTTCATCCATTTAAAGCGATTGACCTTTACGACTGCAACACCACATTTTAAGATTTGGTCAGATTTTAGACACATAAACACTACCACGGGAGGAGCATGAAATACAAAAGCCGCTATCCATGCAGAAGGTATAACCACAAGCCATACAAAGATTATGTCATTAATAAGTACAAAATAAATAGAACCACCAGCACGTACTATCCCTGTCAAAGTAGACATCTGATAAGAGGTGCCCACCAATGTAACAGATAGAACAATCAGAAATTGGGTTGTCATTATAATGGTACTTCCCGAAACATGATAGAGCAGTAGTATGTAATCTTTTGCTATAAACAAAGCTATTCCGGAAATCACTCCCAGAATAAGGAACAAAACTTGTAGTTTTTTTGCATATTGCTTTACTAAAATATAATCACCAGAACCAACGGTTTTTCCAATAATAACAGCGGCTGCACCTGCTGTCCCATATACTGCAACACTTAGCATTGAAAAAATTACATTTGAAATACTGACTGAGGCAAGCGCCGTAGCACCAAGCCTTCCTATAATGCCACCCTGCACAGCTAAATTCACACCCCAAAGTACATCTCCTGAAATAACAGGAAAACCATACTTTAGAAAGTCCTTTAGTAGCGTGAATTTTGATTTTAACAAGTCCTTGAATCTAAGTCGAAGTTTATCATCAACGAACCTTACATAAATAATCATGATAAAAGTTTCTAACATACGGGCTACCAGTGTGGCAGTAGCAGAGCCACGAATACCAAGTGCTGGTGCGCCAAGATGACCAAAGATCAATACCCAATTGAGAAATATGTTAACAAAAAATGTAACTATGGATATATACATTCCAATTTTTACTCTTTCCACGCAACGCATGGAAGAAATGAGAACTTGAGTGATACAAAAGAAAATATATGTAAACCGTATGATTGTCATATACTTAAGACCCTCAGTTATTACCTTTTGTTCATTAGTAAAAATCCTTAGAATTTGCACAGGAAATATTAGTGTAGCCAGGAGAAAAATTAGTCCTGCTCCTAGGCTGAGCTTTAGAGCAATCCCAATTATGATTTTAACACTATCTGTATCTTTTTTACCCCAATATTGGACAGCTAAAATAGTTACAGCTGCACCCAAGCCTATTACTAGCATCTGAAGAATATTTTGAATTTGATTAGCTACAAATACAGCTGATATAGAACGTTCACCAAGAGATGATACCATTAAATTGTCTGTTAAACCTACAGAATAAGTTATAACATTTTGAAGGGCTATTGGCAGAGCAAGTAACAAAACCCATTTGTATAAGCTTTTTTTTTGTAATATTTTCATCAAGTTTTTCCTTCCTTCTTTAAGCTGATAGTCTATTGTATAAGTTACATATTAATACCGATTTTCTTTTGAATTTTATTTATACTTATAATTACTCTATTATATTACTTGCCTTTTAAATGGTCAAACCAATTATGGATCTTTTTAGAGGCTTGTCCTCAAGCCAATTAACTTAAATAAAAACCTCCCAAGCAATAAATAGAACTGCCTGAGAGGTATATTTAATTCTGCATATACTTCTGTAATACTCTTTCGAATTCTTCTCCCTCACCTATGCACAAGTATTCTGTCTCTCCATTCTTGACTACTGACTTATATGCACATACTTCATCTGATTCTTTGGGACCAGCTATCACATATTCATTTCCAGCAATTTTAATATCATCGATCAATTCTAATTCTACTTTCTCCCCATTTTCATTTAGTACAGTGATTATTTCATATTCTTTCATAAACATCCCTTCTTTCACTTATTATGTTGTGTCTAAGGAAAGCTTTTATACCAAATTCCCAAACTAAATGGTAACTTAACAAAAATGTTTTATAATAAAATACAAATTAAAATCAACACTTCATAAAAGTTTAAATTATGAAGTGTTATTTTTTTTTGATAAGAATTAAATTTTTACTCTTTAAATAATGAATGTACATATAAAGTATTAGAGATATAAATGGATGATTAGGAATATTGAAGCTAATAATTCGGTGTGATATATTTATATTTAGATGCAATTTTTATAAGTAAAAAGGAGCAATCTTATGAAATAAGATAATCCCATTATTCCAGGGTTTCATCCAGATCCAAGTAGCTATACGTGGCTGGAATCCTGTAGATGAAAAGCCATATTCGGATAGTGCTCTTTGGCTGGTATTTACACTTTGTGCGTATTTAAAAGAATCTGGAGATCTAGATATATTGTCAGAAAAAGTATCTTATTATGATGAAGGGAGTGAAACGGTTCTTGGGCATATTGAACAAGCACTTACCTTTCTTGAAAATAATAAAGGATCACATGGTCTTATTTTGATTAAGTTCGGAGATTGGAACGATTCCCTAACTGCAATTGGGAAAGAAGGACGTGGAGAAAGTGTTTGGATTAGCATAGCTTATGCAGAAGCCTTGCGTCAGATGTCAGAGCTTTCGCAATACCTTGAAGATAATAATAGAAAAAGTGATTTTGAAATGCGCCGTAAAACTATTTCAGATGCAGTGAATAACAATGCCTGGGTATTTAAGATGCTTTGATGATAACGGGATTCCTGTAGGATCTAAGACTAACAAATACGGGAAAATATTTATGGAGCCTCAGTGATGGTCACTTATAGCAGGTATTGCTGATGAAGAAAGAGCATTAAAACTAATAAATTCTTGTGATGAAATGCTTGATACAAATGTTGGTTATTTACTTCTTGCTCCAGCTTTTATGGAAATCGATAATAATATAGGTAGGATTAGCAGTATGGAACCAGGAATCGCAGAAAATGGCACTGTATACTCTCACACGAATATTTGGATGATATTAGGGCTTCTAAAATATGGAATGGCAGATAAAGCCTATAAGCTTTTTAAAAAGATTTCTCCTGGCTATGTTGAAAACATGAATGATGTCAAAAACAATTGTCCTCCCTATATGTATGCTAATTGTTATTTTGGCCCAGATCATAAAAGCAACAAATATCAGATGGAATTTACATGGATAACAGGATCAGTAGCTTGGTTCAATACTGTTATACTAAATAATATGATAGGTGCTAGAGCCGAGTATAATGGATTAGTTATTGAGCCATGCATACCTTCTGAGTAGGAAGAGCTTAGTGTGGGTAGATATTATCGAGGCATCGTATATCATATTGAGATAAAAAACCCACAGCATATACAAAGAGGAATTATTGAATTGGAAGTTGATGGCAAAAAGATATTAGGTAATACAATACCATTTTATAAGGATAGTAAGATTCATAATATAATCGCAATTATGAGAAAAACATAAACATAAAATCCAGTTGTAAATACCGCTTTAAATTACTCTTAAAGGAGAAAAAATATATATGGATATGGGTATTACCAAAATGAATGGTACAAAATGGATAGGGCTTGATAATAACGATAATACTACAGAAGTACTAATTGATTTTAAAAACACTTACAATTTAGATAAATTGGTTAATCTAGAGGTTTGTATTACTGCAAATAACTGCTACAAACTTTGGGTAAATGGTGTATATGCCACTTCAGGACCCTGTAAAGGAGATAGGTGGCGACAATTTTTCGATGTAGTTAGTATTAGCAGATTTTTGAAAATAGGAATTAATGTGATTGCTGTAGAAGTTTTATATTACAAGCCAGCACTGTATGGTGAGAGGAATAAAATGGGCCCTATTAATACAGTGACAAATACGCTAGGACCTATGTTTGCCCTAAAAGGTGAAGGCATAGATGATAAGGGAAACATAATTGTAGATGTAACTACAGGTAAAGCTAATTGGAAATACCACATTAATGATAAAGTGAGGTGGCAAGTTCCTGGCCCTGAGTATGGTTTTATTCCAATAGGCGCTTTTCAAATTTTTTATGGTAAGGAAAATAGTAATGATTGGAAAACGAAGGAATCAAATGATTCAAAATGGAAACAAGCATTCAACAAATACGATACTGATGGAAGTGGATGGGGTGGATATTCTCCCCTTCCACTTGTAGAAAGATCTATACCTTTAATGTATAACGTTAAGAAAAGTTTTAACAAAGAGATGAATAATACTCATTATTTTTCAAATAAAGATAAAACAATAGTTCCCCAAAACTCTAAAATCGTTATTGAGATGGACACTGGGGAACTTACAAATGGATATTTTTGTTTGCATACTTTAAATGCGAAAACCAGTAAAATTAAAGTAACCTATGCTGAATGCTATTCAGGTGAAATTATAAAGCAATACAGACAAAAAGGTATCAGAGATGATAATAAAAATTATACATTATTCGGAGTCTCTGATGTATTCTTCCCATCAGATGGTGATAATTTATTTGAAACATTTAATTATAGAACTTTTAGATTTATAAAAATTGAAATAGAGACAAAAGACTCAGCTATGATTTTATACAAACCTAATTTTATACAAACAGGCTATCCCCTTGAAATTAAGGCATCTTTCAAATCATGTTTTGATTGGACTAGATATTTATGGGAGACAAGTCTAAGGACATTAAAAAATTGTATGCATGATACCTATATTGATTGTCCTTATTATGAACGAATGCAATATGCAATGGATACTAGGCTAGAAATATTATTTACTTATATGGTATCAGGAGATACTCGCTTGGCGAAAAAAGCCATTGAAGATTTTTATTTTCTTTTACTCCTTATGGACTGATACAATCAAGAGCCCCTTCAGATGAACCTAATATTGTGCCTGTTTTCTCATTATACTGGATATTTATGCTGCATGATTATTACTGGCAGACGGGAGATGTAAATATCCTTAAAAGATACAGACCAGCAATTGATTCTATTTTAGATTGGTTTGAAAGAAAAAAAGGAGACTATGACCTTACGCAGAATTACTATTATTGGAAATTTACCGATTGGGTAGAATCTTGGCAAAACAAAGAAGGTCAACTTACTGCCATTTCGAAGGCAAGTGAAAGTGGACCCTCAACTACAAATAATCTTTTATATGCACTAGCGCTACAATATTCTGCTGAAATAATGGAAATAACTGAAAGGGAGAGCTTGGCCGTAGAGTATAAAGAACGTGTAGATACTATTTTAGAGAGTATAGAAATGTATTGCTGGGATGAAAAAAAGTGTTTATATAGAGAAGGTCCAAGAATTGATGAGTATACACAGCATGCTCAAGCCTTGGCGGTTTTAACCCACCTTGCCAAAAAAGAAAAAGCGAAAATCATACTAAGGAATTCAATTACAAATAATTCAGTATACAAGTGCACTTATGTATTTACTTATTACTTATTTAGTGCAATTGAAGCATCAAATCTATATTATTTAACAGAGAATATGTGGGATAAATGGAAGGAAGGACAGGCTCTTAACTTAACTACTTTTCCTGAAGATTTTACTAGGAGTAGGAGTGACTGCCACGGATGGAGTGCACTTCCTCTTTATGAATTTACAAGAAATATACTCGGAGTAAGGCCACTAAAAGCTGGTTGGAAAGAAATTGAAATAAAACCTCTATATAGTTATATCCATGAATTTAGTGGTAAATGATTATTTCGCTTCATAAGTACCACTTTAGTTGATTTAGAGTACCATTGGTTTGTAGTAATGGTACCGGTAATATCTTAGTGGATTCCATTACGAGTTGTTTTGCCGGAAGGACAAATCTATACGTTTACAGATGGAGGAGAATTCAAAATTTAAAGTGATATTAATAGGGATAGAAATGAATTAATAGTGATATTGAAAGCTATGTAAACATTTACTATAATTAAATTAGAATCAAAGAGCCAGAATATATAAATGCAAGGGGGACTTATTATGAACAAAAAGCCGTTGGTATTATTGTTAGCCTTGTCAATGGTAGTATCTACTTCATTAAGCTCATGCGGAACTAAAAAACCAACTACATCCAAAACTAACCTGGGTAATGCTTCAGATGGACCATTTACCAAATATAAAGAGCCTGTGACAGTTAATATTGCTTTCATGGGATCCGATGTTACTACTGGAAGATCCCCAAAGGATACTGTGGATGACAATGTCTGGATTAGATCAATTAAAGAGGATTTGAACATCGATATAAAGGTTCTTTGGACTGTAAATGGGGTTGACAATTATAAAACAAAACTTAATTTAGCTATAGCTAGTAATGCTCTTCCAGATATAATTTCAACATCAAATTATACGCAGTTTGATAAACTTCTAACTAATGATAAAATTGAAGATCTTACACAATATTATAACAAATATGCATATCCTAAATTTAAACAGTGGTACACCGAAGATGGCGGAATTATGAAAAGTTGGGGTACTGTAGATGGGAAAATGATGGGTATTTCAAACGGTGGTGTCCTCTATGATTCCACACGTATGGTACATATTCGTCATGATTGGTTTGTTAAAACTGGATTACCTAAGCCTAAAACAATGAATGATGTTATAGACATAGCAAAAGCTTTTAAAGCTGATGATCCAACTAGATATGGTTTCACAATGGATAAGACAATTATAGGTGAGGGTGAAGGCGATTTAGTTGGATTCGCAAATGCTTTCGGAGTTTATCCAAGAACGTGGAATAAGGATGCGAGTGGAAAGATTATTTATGGTTCAATACAACCAGGTATGAAAGATGTTCTCTCAACTGTTGCAGATTTGTACAAAGACAAATTGATTGACCCTGAATTTGCTGTTAAAACAGGTATGCAAGTCGCTGAACAATTGACCAGTGGTAAAGTAGGAGTAATATTAGGTAATTTTTGGCTTGAAAGTTGGCCACTTCCTGATTTATATAAAGCAAAAAATGTTGATTGGGACGTTTACCCACTAATGCCTATGGCTAGTAACACAGGAGATTTCAAGGTTCAAACCGATCCAACTCAAGGTGCAATGATTACCGTTAGAAAAGGTTTTGCACATCCAGAAGCTGCATTTAAGATTATGAATTATGAAGCTTCCAAACTTAATGACCCAGATAAGGCTGATACTGCAAAATTCCATAGCGATGATAAATATTCCTATTTTGGTTGGGGACCAATTAGTTTAGAGTTATCTCCTTTAAAAGTTAATTTCGATACTCAAGTAAATGTTACTAATGCTATAGACAAAAATGATGAATCATATTTAAAAACACCACATGATAAGTTACAATATAAAGCTGTTAAAGCATATGTTGATGCTGTGGCTGCAGGGACGAAACCAGATCAGAATGATTGGGGAATGTATAAATTCTTCTATGGCGAAAATTCAACATTTGGTGTTCAAAATACTTATTTTAAAAATAATTCCTATCTTTCAAGTGTTATAGCAGGATATGAGACACCTGAGATGGCAAGAAAGAAATCTACTCTTGAAAATTTAGAGGATACTGCTTTTATAGAAATTATTACAGGTAAAAAGCCTCTTAATTCTTTTGATGCCTTTGTAGCTCAATGGAATGAGCTTGGTGGTAAGACTATAACTTCAGAGGTAAATACTTGGTACAAAAATAAAAAATAAGACTTGATACATTTCTATAAGTCTTCAAGGAGTGAAAATTAATTCACTCTTTGAAGATTATTTTATTATCGAAAGTAGGTGGAGGTAAATACTATGATAAAATCAAATAGAAGGAAGACTATTCAATGGAGTTTATATTTAATGCTATTGCCAGCATTCATCATAGCTCTCATTTATAATTATGGACCTCTCTTTGGTCTTGCTGCAGCATTTGAAAAGTTTGATACTGCAAAGGGTATATTCCATTCCCAATGGGTAGGTCTTGAAAATTTTATTTATATTTTTAAATATCCAAATTTCACTAAAATAATTTTTAACACTTTCTATATTGCCTCTATGAAAATTGTTGCTAGTTTTATGTTTCCTATATTTATAGCTTTATTGTTAAGTGAAATCCAAAATCTTCGTCTAAAAAAAAGTATTCAAACATTGATATACCTTCCACATTTTATTTCGTGGGTAATAATAAGTGCAATTCTAATTGATGTTCTTTCACCTTCAACCGGAGTTGTTAATACTTTATTGTCTTTTGTGGGAGTTAAACCGATTTACTTTTTAGGAGAACCAAAGGTATTCCCCTATTTACTTGTAGCATCTGATGTATGGAAGGAATTCGGATTTGGAACTGTTGTATACCTAGCAGCTTTAACAGGAATAGATCCAAGTTTATATGAAGCAGCTAATGTAGATGGTGCAAGTAGATTTCAGCGTATTTGGCATATAAGCGTACCAGGTATAGTTCCAATTATGGTTTTACTTGGCACCTTAAGCTTAGGATCAGTATTAAATGCTGGATTTGACCAAGTGTTTAATCTTTATAACCCTCTTGTATACTCAACAGGTGATATACTTGATACCCTTACTTATAGGTTAGGTATTGTTGATGCTCAATATGATCTTGCTACAGCTATAGGACTTTTTAAATCCTTAGTATCCTTAGTAATGGTATCAACGTCTTACTATTTAGCATATAAAGTTGCTGACTATAGAATATTTTAGGGAGAGATGATAAGCTATGAAGAAGTTTAAAAAAGAAATTTTCTTTGATGTATTTAATCACATTTTTTTAATTGCGATTGCGCTTGCATGTGTATTACCCTTTGTTCATGTAGCAGCTATATCATTTAGCTCAAGTGCAGCAGCTACTTCTGGAGCAGTAAAACTATGGCCCGTGGACTTCAATTTGGACTCCTATATTTATGCATTTGGAAAATCAGAATTCCTCAATGCTTTTAAGAATTCTATCTTTAGGGTGTTATTAGGGGTTTCTCTTGATATGATACTTGTTATTCTAACAGCCTATCCCCTTTCCAAAAATAGCAAAGAGTTTCCAGGAAGAACTTATTTGGTATGGTTTTTTGTAATAACTATGTTTGTTAGTGGTGGCCTCATACCAAGTTATCTTATTGTAACAGCTACAGGGCTTAGAAATACTATATGGGCTTTGGTTATTCCAGGAACTGTGAATGCATTTAATATAACAGTATTACTCAATTTCTTTAGACAACTACCAAAAGAATTTGATGAAGCGGCCTTACTTGATGGAGCAAATCAATGGCAAGTATTGTTTTACATCTATATACCATTATCTGTTCCCTGTTTAGTAACCTTAGTAATCTTTGTAACCGTAGGACATTGGAATGAATGGTTTAGTGCATTAATATATATGGATTCCCCTGCCAAATATCCACTTCAAACATATTTACAGACTTTAGTTATTACTCCAAATTTTGATTCTGCTAACCCAGATCAAATCAAGGAATTGGCAAATATTAGTAGTAGGACATATAACGCAGCTCAAATAATGATTGCAACCTTACCAATTCTTTGTATCTATCCGTCTTTACAAAAGTATTTTGTAAAGGGTCTTACATTAGGAGGACTTAAAGGATAGTAAGGTTAAATAAATATATAAGGAGATGCATCATGTATCGGTTGCTAATTGTAGAAGATGAGGAAATAGAAAGAGAAGGACTGAGGAATCTAATTGATTGGGATAGCCTAGGCATAATAGTTATAGGTGCTGTAGAAAGCGGTGAAGAAGCCCTCGAATATATTGTTAATGACAAAGTGGATATATTACTAACGGATATTAAGCTTATAGGAATTTCAGGTATTGATCTTGCACAAAAAGTATCTGCTATAAAGTCAAATATTAAAATTTTAATAGTAAGTTGCATGGAAGATTTCGACTATGCTAAAAAAGCTATTGAATTAGGCACATATGCTTATATATCCAAGCCTATCGATACTGATGAATTAAAGCATGCGATAACTAAAGTAACAGATGTATTTGCAAACGAAGAAAATGAGTTAATGCAAATAAAAAGATTGGAAAAAATAGTAGAAAAAAGTATACCACTACTTAAGTCATATTTTCTAAATAACTTAATTGTTGGTAATCTTAATGAAAAAGAAGTTAGAGAAAATTTAGAGTATTTCAACATTAAAGTTTCTGATGGAACGTTTTTGATATTAATTACTGATATTGAAAGTTTCGAAAATATTATGGAGAACAAAGGTATAGGTGAACGAAATCTTACAATTGTGAAAGTGTTGGAATGTATAAATAGTATTAAAACTAATTTAAATACTATTTCATTCCATGTGTCATCAGGAATGGTATGTTCTATTTTAAATCCCAAGGACAATAGGGAAGATTTTTATGACGAATCTATAAGATTTGCAGAGGATATACAACAAAATGAAAATAGACTATGTAACATTAAAGTAACTATAGGAATAGGTAAAAAAGTAAATTTATTATCTGATATAAATGTTTCCTACAATAGCGCCATCAATGCAATTAATTTTAAATTCTTTATGGGTTCAAACCAGATAATTAGTTACAAGGATACAAATATTCAACATAGTAAAAAGAACATTGAAGATATTTACAGTATTGAAAATACGATTCTATCTAGTATTCAATTATGTAATAAAGTAAACTTAGAAATATATATTAATAAGTTTTTTACTGAACTTGAGCATTATGCTTTAATATCAGATGTCTACATGAGGAATCTATGCATTAGTTTGCTGTCTAAATGTTCAGTAATGCTTATAGATATGCACGAAAATTATGATGAAATAAATGGGGATGAATTTCTTATTTGGGATAAGCTTTTCAAATGCAATAATATAAATGATTTAAGGGTTTTGATTAATAATTTATTTAATGAGCTAATAGATTATTTGCTTACTAAACGGGATGGTTGTAATAAAAAAGTTGTGGGTAATATATTAAAGATTGTGAAAGATAGATATAATATGAAACTTACTCTATCAGATATCTCAAAAGAAATTAATTACTCGACAAATTATATTAGTATAATTTTTAAAAAAGAAACCGGAAAAAATTTTACTGATTACTTAATTAAATTCCGGATGGAAAAGGCTAAAAAAATGTTGAAAGATACTGACTTAAAGGTTTATGAGATTGGTAATACAGTTGGTTATAGAAATATATCCTACTTTTGCAATATTTTTAAGGATTTATATGGAGTGAGCCCAAATGAATATAAAGAAAAAATTAGAAAATCTTAATATAACTATGAAGCTTATGCTTTCATACATGGTTACTATCGTGACATGTATGATTATTACCAGTGTGTTTTATTATTTCAAAACTTCAAATTATATGGGTACCAGTACTCTTAAGTTATTAACCCAAGGGTTAGTACAAGCAAAAAACAATATTGATTATAAAGTTGATTTGTATAATAGTTTTGAAAATACACTGTATTTAAATAATAATTTTCAAGAGCTCTTGTATTCTAAAAATAATGATATACTTGAAAAAAAGCGTGCACAGGACAATATAATTAATTATTTATTATATACTTCTGGGAGTTATACGGATCTTTCAAAAATAACCTTATATGTTGATAATTATACAATTCCCTCTGATGATAATTATATTGCTTATATTGATTCTATATCCGATGAAAAATGGTATAAAACTATTATTGATAACGATGATTCTATACGTTGGATCTCCAATAAATCAAAAACAATACCAACAGAGGAAGAATTCTCGCTTGTAAGGCCATTAAGATATATGCCTTCAGATGATATTGTAGGGATTTTAAAAATAGATTTAAAAACCGATAAATTTTTTAATCAATTAAAAAAGACTACTGCAGGACAAAGCGGCTGGTTCGATGTAGTTGGTACTAGTGGCAATTTAATATATAGCAGCTTAGATTCATCAAATTCTAAAATAGGAGATGGTGTGTTTTCAAAATACAAAAGCAAATTATATACTAATACTGAGAAACGATTATCTATAGCTTTAGAAGGAAAAAAATATATTACTATTTTTGATACCATAAATTACACTGGATGGAAAATTATTTATATTACACCTGAATCTGAATTCTATAGTGATATTAGAAATTTTCAGATAATTGTTATTATAGTATTTTTTATTTGTACAACAATATTTCTTCTTTTAGCATGGTTTGTTGCAATTAAATCAACAAGGAAAATTAGGATATTATCCGAAAGTATGAAGCAGATAGAGAAGGGAAATTTTGATGCTTATATCCATAGTAAAGGAAATGATGAAGTTGATAAGCTTATCGAAGGCTTTAATGCTATGGCTAAAAATTTAAAATTACTTATTGAAGAAGTTTTTACTTCCAAAATAAAAGAGAAGGAATTAGAACTTAATGCTCTTCAAGCACAAATCAAGCCACATTTCCTTTACAATACTCTTTCTTCTATAAGCTGGCTGGGTATGGAAGTTGGGAGTGATGAAATAACAAAAATATCAAATTCTCTTGCTAAGTTTTATAAATATTCTTTAAACAAAGGTAATAATGTATTTAGAGTCAGAGATGAGATTGAATTAACTAAATCTTATCTGAGTATTCAATCCATGCGTTTTAAAAACAAGATTAATATCACATATGATATTAATGATGAAGTGCTTGATCTATGTACTATAAAATTTATAGTTCAGCCCTTTATAGAAAACTCAATAATTCATGGTATGTGGGGAGATAAAAAAAATATTAATATAAAACTAATTGTTAAGATTGAGGATAACAAAATAAAGTGGAAGATAATAGATGATGGAATCGGAATGTCAAAGGAAATGATAGCTAATATATTGAATGATGATGACAAAGTTGTATCGGCTGGATATGGTATAGGAAATGTTGATAAAAGAATAAAGATATATTTCGATAATAGCTTTGGTGTAAAAGTTTATAGCAGAAGATGTGTTGGTACAACCATAATTATTTCAACTGGTATAAATGGGTTTAAATAATAGATAAAGGAGTATTTTTATGAATATAGGTACAGCATATTATCCTGAATATAGAAATGAAATAGATTGGCCCGGTGATTTTGAGCTGATAAGAAATGCTGGTATTAAAAGGATTAGAATTGGAGAATTCGCATGGTCAAAAATCCAACCAGGCGAAGGTGTTTTTGATTTTGAATGGATGGATAGAAGTATTGAAATGGCAGGCAAATATGGAATAGGAGTGGTAATTGGGACTCCTACAGCAGTGCCTCCAATTTGGCTTGTGGAAAAGTATCCTGACGTACTTCCCGTTAATAATGAAGGTAGAAAAAGCGATTTTGGTGCTAGGCAACATCATTGTTTTAATTCAGAGGATTATATTCATCACTCTGAAATGTTAGTTGAAGCATTAGCTAAACGGTATGGAAGCAATTCTAATGTGGTTGCTTGGCAAATAGATAATGAACTTGGAGCGGAACAAAAAAGGTGCTTTTGTGATAACTGTAAAAAGAAATTTAAGCAGTTCCTTTTAGAAAAGTATAAAACCATTTCTGAATTGAATGCTAGATGGGGTAATCATTTTTGGTCTGAGGATTACCAAAATTTTAATCAAATTAGGCTACCAGATAAATATGCCAGCGATTTGACAACCAAAAACCATCCAAGCTTAGAGTTAGAATTTTCAAGGTTCTCCTCTGATTCTATTATTGATTTTTGCATGAAGCAAGCAAACATAATAAGGAAGTACTCTATTAATCAAATTGTTACAACTAATACTGATATGTTTGTATGGGGAGATAATCTAAATCTATATAAACTATATAGGGATTTAGACTTATGCGCGATAGATGTTTATTCTGATAAGCCTTATGAAATTGGGTTCTATTCTGACTTAGCAAGAAGCCTTAAGGGTTCTAATTTTTGGATGGGTGAGTTTAATTCAGCAAATAGTAATCTGAGCAATGAAATGATGCAAGTAAAAAATTGTAGCTGTGAATGGTTTTTCCTATTCAAGTTTAACTCGTTTCCTTGGGGACAAGAGCAAGGAAATGGAGCACTTATTACAATGACGGGTAAAACAACTGAAAATTATAATATTGTAAAAAGATGGTCAGAGGATAAAAAAGCACTTGATAATATACATAAAAATTCCAATTCAGTTGGAATAATGTATGATTTTGATAGTTCCTGGACTTATACTATAGCATCCTGGGATACAGATGTAGAGAAAAAGCAAGTATACTCTAAATATTTAATTAACTGCCTATACAAAAGTTTGTTTGAAGAAAATATACGAATTGAGTTTGTATTTACTAAGGACACGTTTGAAAAATTAAGCACTATTATACTACCATTTAAAGCAATATATGATCCCGATTTAGAAGAGGCTCTAATATTATTTGTACAGAATGGCGGATTACTTATTATAAACTCAGATTTTTTTATAAAAAATGAGGACAACGTATACCTTACTAGTGTTCCAAAGATATATAAAATATTCTTTGGTGCAGAGCAAGATGATTTTGTTCTTGAGGAAAGAGGTCCAAGAGATATTATTATTAAGCACGCCTCTGTATCTAAAGGTCAAGTATTAATGGTAAGAAATGATACAAATGTTCAGGAATGGAAAGAAATAATACATAAATACTGCTGCCTTTAATAGTATTGGAGGGTTAAGAAACGTATTTATAATGTAAAAGAGATACCTTTAAAACATAAATTGTTTTAAAGGTATCTTGTATTTTATTTCAGGCTAATTTTTTCAACTCACCTGATTTGATTTCAACTGCTATCCCCTTTACTTCAATCCAAATTGATAAGGCAGAGGGATTATAAACAGTAGAGAGTTCAGATGAAAACTTTAAATTCTCTAAAGCTTTAAGGTAATCAATTATTTCAATATTAGTTGCATACCAAATATCCTTGCCTTGGCTTATATATTCACAAAAGTTTTCAATAAGTTCCCAGTTTTTATCTACGTCAAATTCATAACTATGGCCCCATACATAGAATAGAGACAACGCATCAAATTTGGTATTAACAAAAGATTTCGCAAGTTCCATTAATTTGGGATTTGAATGATGACAAGTTGGATTCCAAGTTAATGGGTTTTCTGGTAAACTAAAATTCGAATGTTGATTAACAGTCCTTGAGTATTCTACCCCTAAGGTTTCGAGCACTTCTATTACAGTATTATTATAAGTACCAAAGGGATATGCCATTCCTCTGATAGGACATTCAAACAACGCTTCTAAGTTCTTTTTATCCTCTAATACTTCCTCTATGATTAGCGCCTTTGGTAGATCCTCTAGATGAGGATGTGTTAAAGTATGTATGGCTATCTCATGCCCTTTATATAAGTCCAAAATCTCATTTTCATTTGTGCGTTTTATAGTTACACCATTATTAACCCAGAAATTTTTATCACTTTGAAGACCTGAGTTAAGATTAAAAGTAGCTTTTAATGCATATTTGTTGAAAATTTTTACTAGTCTCTGGTCTTGGGTAATACCATCGTCATAACTAAGGGTAAGAGCTTTTTTATAGCCTTTTGGAAAAAGCTTTGTTATTTTTACCACTTTGAATTACCTCCATAAAATGTATTATTTAATATATTAATTATATTTTAACACATAACCTCTAAAAATACGTTAATATATGCTACCTTTTATTAATATTGAGTCATTGTAAGAAGTGATATTAAGCATTAAAATTATAGTGTGTAAACCATTACATTGCTAATAAAAAAAATGGGAGGTTACGAAAATGTTATTAGAAAAACTAATGGCTAGTTTGTTATTTACTACTACAATGTTCATGCCCGTTACATCTTGTCCTATTAGTTCAAGAGTAATAAAGACACCCCCAAATGCACTTTCAATTGTTAGTTATGGTGCTAAAGCAAATGACGCGATAGATGATTTCGATGCTATTAAAATGTGTATTGCAGCCGCTAAGGAGAAAGGTAAAGCAGTCTATATTCCAGAAGGAACTTTCATTTATAATGGTATTTTAACACTTGATGGTGTTGATATGACCGGAACTGGCTCAAAATCAATTTTGAATTGCATCAATATAGATGAACAATGTATCCTTTTAAAGGGAGACGGGGCTGACTTAAGCAAAATAAAACTGACAACTGTTCCAGTAGTAAAAAGGCTTTCTACTGATGAAAGTGCAAGAGTTTTTGTACAAGGTGCCACCAATTTTACTATTAAGCATGTAGAAATTGATGGAGCATCATCAGTTGGTATTTTTAACACAGGTAAAAATGGTGTGATTAGTAACAATATCGTTAAAAATACACTAGCTGACGGTATACACAATACCGGTGGCACTGAGAACATTCTTATAGAAA
This sequence comes from Clostridiaceae bacterium, assembly GCA_036507955.1. GTDB lineage: Bacteria > Bacillota > Clostridia > Clostridiales > Clostridiaceae > DATCIH01. Next base: position 45,592 of record DATCIH010000116.1, read on the forward strand.
ATAATACCTGCATTGATAACGGAGACGACCAAATTGCCGTAGTATCTTATGAAAAAAATGGTGTAGTATCAAAGAATTTAACCATAAGAAATAATAATGTCTCAGGAGGACATGCCCGTGGTATTACAATATCTGGTGGTTTAAACATAAAAATCGAAAACAATAAGATATCCGACACTATATCAGCAGGGATCTTCATTTCGTCAGAGGGTAGTTATAAGACATATGCAGTAACTAATCTTATTGTAAGAAACAACACAATTACCCGTGATACAACATCAGTTGCTAGTTCGGAAAAAGGTGGTATTAGACTACAAGCTACATACATGAACCCAAGCATACAAAACGCTTTGTTTGAAAATAATACAATAACCGATTCAGGAGACAATGGAATAATGATTGTGGGTTCAGCAAAAATATTCGCAACATTTAAAAACAATAAGATAGTAAATCCTAAAGGTTATGGTATTTACATATTGAAGATAGTAACTGGGGAAATTACTTTCTCGAACAATACTGTTAAAGGTTCTATAAAGGATCCCTTCTTCAATCAGGCATATTTAGCCACAATTACAAGTGACATGGTAAATTCTGCACCACCTGATGATGGTACGAATGCAATAGGTGAAGCTATAAAGGGTACCCCAGCAATTGACGGTATTGTAGATACTTTATGGGCCGGTTCAACTTTGCTTAAAATGGATGTACTTGGTGATGGAACAACAGGAACCTGCCGAGTAGCATGGGATGATAATGCATTGTATTATCTCTTTGAAATGAAGGACAGTACTCCAAATGCACTTGCAGTTAACGAGAATAATGACTCAATAGAATTATGGGTTGATGAGTTGAATTGTAAACTGGGAGCGATGCAACCTGATGATTACCAGTTGAGAGTGGATTTGAAGAATGCTGTATCAACTAGTATGGTAGAACCTCTGGATCTTAATATTGTAAAAAGTGCAGTAACCACTGCTCAAGGTAGCTATATCGTTGAAGTTGCAGTACCTTTCAGGGTAATTACCCCAAAAGTTGGAGATGTTATAGGCTTCAACAGCACTGCTAACGATGACTCCAATGCAGATGGTAAACGTGATGCTTACATCAGCTGGATAGACAAAAATCTTCCTTACTGGGCAGATACCAGTGTGTATGGTTTAGTAATACTTAAATAAATGGAGGTTCGTAAAGATGAGTGATTTGTGTAAGGAACTATCGTCAAATACTTTTAATTGGAATGCAGCCGTTGGAAGTATAAGTGCGATTTCTTTTAGTACTGAAGAACCAGCTATCAATATACATAGCTACAAGTTTTATTTTGCCAGAGCAATTTGGTTTGAATTATATTCTAAAGGAAAAAAACTGAAACCAAATAATATATTGGTCACCTGGTATCCACACAAAATAGAGTCAAAATGTGATTATGGTGAATTTAGTATGAATATACAGGCTTTTTTTGTAGATGAGGAAATAGTAGCAATTGATTATCAGTTTAGTGCTTCCTCTCCTCTTGAATTAGATATGTCTATTTATGGAGTTGTCCGAAATGGACAGTCTAATGATACTTTCTTTGATTTTCGTGGGCAAGTTGAACCCTATTGTGATTCTGCTGTGAATAAGCAAGAGATAGATATACCAGATTTTCGAATGAACCCAATGGGGCCTTTTCGCCACTATACTCATAATTTAATATGGTTAGTAGATGCAAATTCAAAAATAGATATCTCCAATGAAGAGATTGAAGGTAGACATCCAGAAAGGATTAATATAGCATCTAACAAGTACAAAGATGGAATTAATCATTCCAATTACTGGTTAATAAAAAAACAGATTTCAATTATGCCAACAATAACAACCGGTAAGAATTTTTTTATTGGAACTCGTTGGATGGGACCAGAAAAGCCAGTAAATCGGGATTATCAGAGTTTACAAAACCGGATTAATTTATACAAACAAAAGTCACTTGCCTCATTAGAAAGTAAAATGCTGATTTATTGGAATGAATTATTACAAAAAGTTCCTCCAACTAAAGAAAAATATAATAATCAATCCGAATATCAAAAATTATATTACCAAGCTTGGGTTTGTATTTTTCAAAACATTACTAATACTCTGGTTACCTCTCGCAAAACTATTAAGGGGCCTTCGGTTTCTGTTGGTAAGGTTTGTTCTTGTGGTTTTGGTCCTGCACAATGGGAAACTTCCCTTGGTGGTTTTTTACTTAGTTTTGTTAATTCAGAAATTGGAGTAGGTGTAATCGAGAGTGTTATAAATAGTATTGAACCTGATGGTTTTATACCCGAAGATTTAATCTTTAACCGCGATGTGAAACTTTCACCCTTAGAGGCTTCAATGCTGGAATATATCTATAATTTCACTCAAAAATCTGAGTATCTAAAGCGGAATTATGACAATTTATTTAAACAGACACTTTATCATATCAAGCACCCTGAATTTTACTATTTGACCACCCCTTCCTACCCTTGGAGCTTGATTGATTCATATTACGGCTTACTTTCCTTAGAAAGAATTGCTATCATTATAGGTAAGGGTAATGATGAAATTATACAAATACGTGAATTAACCGAAGAGGTTTCTCAAATGCTTGCAGCTTTAATTAAGGAGCATGAAGAAAACCGTCTACCTTATAGCCAAGTATATGATTATTTGGAGGAGGATAAGGTTAAAACTGTAATGGAATTTATAAAAAACCACTCAGTTCCACCAACCGGCCAATTTTTTCTATATGGCTCTCCTGATGGTAAAGATGAGAGAGAAATTCCTGACTCCTTTAAAATGGTGGGTTATTACTACTTTATTCAAGGCTTAGAAAACCTGCATGAAGATGAATACCTGGATGTGTTAGTTGCTCAAACTTTTGCTGGTCTAAGTAAAAACGGTGATTTTTGGGAATCCTACTATGTTAATGGCGAAGCTTGGGGGAACGGCCCTATGAGCATTTTCGGAGCCTTTGGCTGGATTTGGTCAGTTATGGAAAAACCTTATTCCACATTACAACCATTAGTTTTTTAGTGTTATCACCCGAGTGATACTAGTTAAGCTAGAAGTAGCTTATGCATTGGCATAAGCTACTTTCTTTCTATCAAGAATAGAATTTATTTCTTTCCAATGGCATCCCCTCTTATACAATATTTACTGGTTTACCCTTTACAAAAGCCTTTAGATTTACCACAGCAATTTCCATAAGTCTTGCTCTAGCATCTTTTGTCGCCCAAGATATATGGGGAGTTATTATACAGTTCTTTGCTTTAAGTAAAGGATTATCAGATTTTGGTGGTTCAACTGATAAAACATCAAGTGCAGCACCTGCAATAACACCACAATTAAGTGCTTCTGCCAAATCTTCCTCTACAATCAATGGCCCTCTTGATGTATTGATTAGAAATGCAGAACTTTTCATCTTTTTTAGATTTTCTTTATTGATAATTCCTTTAGTTTCAGGAAAAAGTGGACAATGGAGACTTACTACATCGGACTCACTTAGGAGTTCATCTAGTTCAACCCACTTAAAGTTTTTGCGGTTTACTTGATCACTCTTGAAACTATCGAAAGCTATAATATTCATTCCAAATGCTGATGCGATATCCGCCGTCAGTTGTCCAATTCGACCTAGACCAACAATGCCCATAGTTTTGCCCTGTAACTCTATTAATGGATAATTCCAGAAACAAAAATCTCTAGAATTTGCCCAATCACCTTTATGAACTGCATTGCTATGATTCTGAACATGGTGACAAAGTTCTAGTAATAATGCAAAGGTCATCTGTGATACAGATGTAGTACCATAAGTAGGTATGTTTGTAACTACAATCCCTCGATTTCTAGCAGCCTCAACATCTACCACATTATAGCCTGTAGCAAGAACACCTATATATTTTAACTCTTTCAGTTGTGAAAAAATATTTTCTCCTAGAGGAGTCTTATTTGTAAATATTATATCTGCTCCCTTTGAACGTTCTATCACTTGCTCACTTAGTGTACTTTCATATATTTCTACTTCGCCTAGCTCTTTTAATCCATCCCAGCTTAAATCTCCAGGATTCAATGTGTAACCATCTAAAACTACAATTTTCATATTATTACTTCCTCTCTTTATATGTTAGTGTAACCCTATTATCTACACCTTGCTCCAAGCTAAATTAAGAGTCCTCTTAGCATTAGCCACAACAATATCCGGATCTTCGTCTTCAAAAGGCTTTACCTCGAAGCTTACTATAGGTGGATTTTTCTCATTTAAGAATCCTATTTCTTTTAGTACTTTTAAATATTCCACTAGTTCTTCTACATCACTTTCACCATTTGGAAAGCCAAATCTAGGATGAGCATCCCCGTAGGCTGGGAAACTAGGATCTTTAACTACACAATTTCCCATATGTGCATGAACAATATATTGCTTTATTGGAAGTATTGACTGTCTTGCAGTTTCTCCAATTAGAGGTAAGTGGCTCAAATCTACTAATAAGCCAAAATTATCAAACTCTGACCTAATATCTTCAGCATATCTTTTAGCGAGTTCCACTGGTCCCACAAGACTTTTCTTATCAACAGCATAGTCAAAAATTTCATGTACCACTCTTATGTTTCCCTTTAGCTTTGCATATACACATAACTCCTTTGTAGACTTAATAAGTGCTTCATAGGACTTTTCCTTTGTAGCTTCTTCATATTTGCCACTTAAAAATCCAAATCCTACAGCTCCCATTTCACAAGCCTCATCTATTCCTGCTTTTAACGCTACAACCGCTTTTTGTCTATCTTTCTCATCTATTGCATTTATATTTAAACCCGTAGTAAGTAATAATGGCTGGCCACCATAGGCTACAGTCATATGTGAAGAATCCAGCATTCTTTTTACCTGTTGCCTAACTGCTAGATTCTTAATTTGAGTTATTTCTATTGCATTAAAATAATCATCTACTACTATTTTTTTAATAGTTTCTTCAATTGGTCCTTCACCTTTCATAGTTGTAGGATAGGCCATGAAATGAATTAGACCTACCTTCATATACTTAAACATTGAATCATTCATATTCTTGCTCCTCTCTTTTAATTAATTATTGTACTTTTTTATTCTTCACAGGCCCCACAAATTTCTTTGCTGAAAAAAGTTTATGACTTATGAAAGCAATTATCATCTTTGCTGTGCTAATGAAAATTATACTCTACTTCATAGTAACTCAGCTGAGCAAATTATTAAAGTAGTAGATATAAACTTTACATCATTTTTTGCTTTAATTAAAATCAATTAAAAGGGGAATTACCAATTTAAAGATATAATGTTAATTTAATAGAGCAAGAAGAAAGTTACGAGGACAGTTAATTAGCAAACTTCCTTATAAAAAAGGATCCCCCAACTTTTTTTAAAGGTGGAGGGAGGGTTCAATATTTGATACTGGATAATATACTTGTACCTATTTGTATTCCACACAAATTATGTTATATTTATATAAAAGCAGTTAGAGGAAATAAATGTAAATATATTTAATAATAACAAATTTATATTAAAAGGAGGAAACAATGGAATTTGATGCACTACAATATCAGTATCCATCAAAGAGAAATGTTATATATGGAAGAAGAGGAATGGTAGCAACCTCTCAACCATTAGCTGCCCAAGCAGGATTGGATATTCTGAAAAAAGGTGGTAATGCTATCGATGCTGCTATCGCCACAGCAGCATGTTTGACGGTAGTTGAACCTACATCTAACGGAATTGGAAGCGATGCCTTTGCTATAGTTTGGTCAAAAGGAGAAATACATGGTTTAAATTCAAGTGGACCTGCTCCAAAATCTATTTCTATAGATATCCTGAAAGCAACTGGCATTTGCACAATGCCTAAATATGGTTGGACTCCTGTTACAGTTCCAGGAGCACCTGGAGCATGGGCTGAACTATCAGAACGTTTTGGTAGACTCCCACTAATAGAAGCATTAAAGCCTGCAATTGAATATGCAAGCTATGGGTATCCTGTTTCTCCTGGTGTAAGCCCTACTTGGAACAGGGCATATAAAATATATAAAGAAAACTTAATGGAAGAAGATTTTCAAAACTGGAGTGAAATATTTGCTCCAAAAAGCAGAGCACCACAAGTTGGTGAAATGTGGAGTTCCAAAGGTCATGCGGAAACTTTAGCTTCTATAGGAAAAACTATGGCTAAATCTTTTTACTCCGGTGAGATTGCACAGAAAATAGATTTTTATTCAAAAAAATCAGGTGGCTTCCTAAGATTAGAAGATCTTGAAGCATTTAAACCTGAATGGGTAACCCCAATAAGGGTTAACTATAGAGGGTATGATGTTTGGGAGATTCCTCCTAATGGCCAGGGCCTAGTTGCATTGATTGCATTTAATATACTAAAGGGATTTAATTTTTCTGTTAAAGATTCATCCGATACTTATCATAAACAAATAGAGGCAATTAAGCTGGCTTTCGCAGATGGACATAAATATATTACAGATCCTTCTTATATGAAGCTTAACGTTAAGCATTTATTATCTGAGGAGTATGCAGCAGAAAGAAGAAGTCTGATAACTAAAGAAGCATTAATACCTGGAGCTGGTGAGCCTCCTAAGGGTGGCACAGTGTACCTTGCTACAGCAGATGACGAAGGAAATATGGTTTCATACATACAAAGCAATTATATGGGCTTCGGTTCTGGTATAGTAATTCCAGACACAGGTATATCACTTCAAAACAGAGGACACAATTTTTCGCTAGATCCAAGTCATGACAATTGCCTAATGCCCGGGAAAAGGACCTATCATACTATTATTCCTGGTTTCTTATCTAAAGACAATAAACCTATTGGTCCTTTTGGGGTCATGGGTGGTTTCATGCAACCACAGGGACATTTACAGGTAGTAATGAATGCAATTGATTTTAATATGAATCCTCAAGAAGCTCTTGATGCGCCACGCTTCCAATGGATGAAGGATAAACTTGTTGAAGTAGAACATAGTTTTCCTCAACATATTGCACAAGCTCTTGTAAGAAAAGGCCATGTCATAAAATATACGGTTGATTCTTCTAGTTTCGGAAGAGGCCAGATTATTTGGAGAAATGATAATGGTGTTTTATGTGGGGGAACAGAGCCTAGAACTGATGGTACAATTGCGGTTTGGTAAATAATATAAATTAGCTTTTGTGCATATATGTATTATTTTTCTGACAGACTTCCAATTTGTGCATCCCGAACCTATCTTTCAGTAAAGGCAGGAGCTATAGCATCAATACTTTCTCAGTCTTTTTTTCCTCCAATTTACTTCTTAATGTATTATACAGTTTGAATTCTAAAGCATATATTATGCTTATTCTTAAAGGATATTTAAAATAAGTATTGACATAGTGTATTTACGGGATGATGATGATAGCAATTCAGATCAAGTTAGTTACCTATATTTTTGAGCAATAATATTTATGATATGTGGAGGGTTTATATGAAAGAATCAATATTGAATCAATTTCGATTAACGGTGCAGGAAAAAGGTCTTAATGTTTATGGAATAAACGTTTATCAAAAGGGTAAAGGAGAGATTTCTCATTTTTGGAGATCTGATGATAAGGTTTGCTTATATTCTGGCTCCAAAACTTTTACTTCAATAGCTATTGGAATCTGTAAGGATCAAGGTTTGCTAAAGTTAACTAACACAGTAGTCAGTTTTTTTCCGGAATATAAGAACATAGCATCTATCCATTCTGAAAATATTCAAATAAGAGATTTGTTGCATATGTCTTCAGGGAAAAGAGAGTTCTACTTTGCTGGTAATGAAGAAAGACAGATGAAAAATGATTGGGCTAACTTGTTTTTCTCGGATCCAATGAAGGGTGAACAAGGAGCAGGATTCTTTTACTCAAATGCCTGTACCTATATGCTTTCACGTATAGTTGAAAAAGTATCAGGAGTTATCCTGAGAGATTTTCTTATTCCCTATCTTTTTAATCCTCTTGAAATTTTTAATCCACAATGGCACAGTTGCCCAGATGGTCATACATTAGGTGCCACTGAACTATTTTTGACCAATAAGGAATTCTCAAAACTTGGCTTAGTTTTATTGAATGGTGGAAAGTATAAGGATAAACAAATAGTAAGTGAGGAATATATTAAGGCTTCTATAACTGACACTATTGTAACTGCAAACTGTGGCTTTGAGGACAATGATAGTAACAAGGGCTATGGATACCAACTGTGGTTATGTTCATACCCAGGAGCTTTCCGTGCCGATGGAATGTATGGTCAATTCTGCATTGTATTTCCAAAGGAGGAGGCTGTTATAACAGTAACCTCACATCAAGAAAATAATACTAATGATATTTTGAGGGCAATCTATAACGATATAATTCCTTATCTTGATTAGCAGAAATGTGAATTAATTCTTATGTTATAATATGCAAAAATAAATAAATAATATCATCAATGGAGGTCAATATGGATTCTATAAATATTTTAGGTACTGGCTCTGCCATGGTTACAAAATGTTATAATACATGCTTCACCCTGTCTTCTGGAAAAGAACATTTTTTAGTGGATACTGGTGGGGGAAATACTATACTAACAAATCTTGAGAAATTATCTATTAGTCTTGATAAAATTCATCATGTATTTATATCCCACAGGCACAATGACCATATTTCAGGAATCATATGGATTATTAGAGGTATCGCTGAAAAAATGAATGATAACAAATACAATGGCGATCTAACCATTTATTGTCATAAGGATAATATTGACGCTATAAATACTATAGCAAAGCTACTCCTAGAAGAAAAGTTTACAAAGCATATGGGAGAGAGAATATTATTTAGTGAAATATATGATGGGTGTCAAAAGTCAATATTAACTTGGAACATAGAGTTTTTTGATATTAGAAGTACGAAGCTTCTTCAATTTGGATTTTCTTTAAAGCTTTCTAAAGGGCAAAAAGTAACCTTTCTAGGAGATGAACCATATAAAGAAGAATTATATAAATATGCTAATAATGCTGATTATCTATTTCATGAAGCCTTTTGTTTGTATAGTCAAAGGGATATTTTTAAACCATATGAGAAGCATCATGCCACCGTTAAGGACGCCTGTGGAAATGCGGCTAACTTAAAGATAAAAACTCTAATTATGTTTCATACTGAAGATAAGAACATAATCCGCCGGAAAGAGCTTTATATTGCAGAAGGGAAGGAATTTTTTAAAGGAAATATCCTTGTTCCTGATGATCTTGAAATTATAGATTTATTAAGGGAACAGTAATATCTAAGGAGTGTTAAATAGATGAAAAAAGATAATGTAATAAACGGTGATCCAAATATGATGGTGAAAGAAATAGGACCTGAGGATATACTTTTCTATGATGTGACTAAGGAACCATTCATTATTACTGGATTTCCGTGGATAGATGAAAATAAGAATTTTAATAGAATTCCTGAAAGAATAATGTCACAAATATCCAAGGGATTGGCATGGGCAGCGCCTCAACCCTCTGGTGGAATGATTAGATTTAAGACAAATTCAAATAAACTTTCCATTCGTGTTGAATTATTAAGGAATGAAACTTCCAGGCAATGTAGTCAAACACTATTATCTGGATTTGATGTTTATGTAGATTATGGTGAAGGAATGGAATTTATATATACTCTTTGTATTGAAAATAATCCACTCTGTTATAGCGCCCAGCTCCCCTCTGAATTAAGAGAGGGTATAAAAAGTATTACAATCTATACACCTCTTCAGAATCCAATAAAATCAATCTTTATCGGTATAGCTGAAGGCACTATTATAGAAGCACCAAATGATTTTACAATTAAAAATCCTATATTATTTTATGGTTCCTCTATAACCTGCGGATTTTGTGCTTCCAGGCCTGGTCTTACTTATCCAGCAAGAATATCCAGGTCCTTAAATGCAAATTTTATTAATTTTGGTTTTGGAGGACAAGCAAAAGGTGATCTTCTTATTGCAAAAGCTATTTCGGAATTAAATTTAAGTTGCCTTGTTATGGATTATGACTATAATGCTCCTTGCAAAGATTTTTTAGAAGCAACCCATCTACCTTTTTATAGTGCAATAAGAAAAGCTAAAGCTGATCTTCCCATAATTTTAATATCTGCTCCTTACAAATATAAAGACACTAAAAACTTATCAGAACGTAGACAAATTATTGAAGACACTTATAACTATGCTAGGGCTAATGGAGACACTAATATATACTATATCAATGGTGGTGAGTTTATGGCAAAAGATGAGTGGGCCGACTTCACTGTAGATCTCGTTCATCCTAATGATATGGGATTCTCCAGAATGTCAGAAAAAATACTACCTTATATAAAGAAGGCTTTAAATATACCAATCTAATTATCATATGTATGTAGCTCTATTGTATAATAATTGCGGGTTCCACGGAATCCGCAATTTACATATTTAATTATATCTTTGTGTTTACTTTATTATGTTGCATACCTGTATTGTGTAAACACCTTCTGGAGAAGCTATCTTAACCTCATCTCCTACTTTTTTACCAAGCAAAGCACTTCCTAAGGGGGACTCTATACTTATAAAAAACTCAGAAGGATTTGATTTCAGAGTTGTTGTAAGAACTATCTCCTCTAATTCATCTTCTTCAAGGAACTTTATTTGCGCTACACTATTTACGTGCAATATATCCTTCTCATCTTTATTATCATCTATAACTATTGCTGTATTTAACATCTTGCTTAGATACTCGAGCCTTGTCTGATTCACATGGTAGTTCGCCATGGCTTCTTTATATTCTGCATTTTCGCTTCTATCACCATGTGCTGCTGCAATCATCTTTTCTTTAGCTATTTGTACTTTAACTGTGGAGTTTCTGTACTCATACTCTTTCTCCAATTCACTTAAGTCTTCTATTGTTAATTTATTATATGCCATTACCATTTTCCTCCTAATAGTATAAATGCTAATTATACTTTTTATATTCTATAAGGTAAGCTTATAGAATATACATAAAGCCTTAATTTATCTAGCTCTATAAAGACTAACTATATTCTATTGGTACGTTATTATCAAGTATACAATGAAAATAGTAAATATAACTTATGTGTTTTAAACATTTGATTAATTATACTATTCTGAGATAATTACATAATTATCTTACTTATGTTAATTTACTTAACTATAGATTTTTGGTAATGTTATTATAAAATAACATTTTTATAGAAAGTTGGCGTGAAATATGTTTGATCCAAAAACAGATAAAAATTGTGAGTGTGGAATCAACCCGCTTATAGCCCAGGCTGTAGAATTTACTAAGGCCTATAAAGAACACCAAAACGATCCCCTCTCTATACGGGAAGCTATGTGTATTCAGAAACAGTACCCTGCACTGCTTAAGGATATTAAAGATGAAGACTTATTCGCTGGTCGTAGGACAAAAGATAGGATTACCTATGTTGGAACCATCTGGTGGTCCGCTTTTCCTATTGAACCAAATAAACCTCTTTACGAAGGTAAACAAGATGGTTTCTGCTTTGATTTTTCTGCAGTTAATAAGCTCCCAAGTAATGCGAGGGAGAAACAAATACTTGAAGAGTTAACTGAATTCTGGAAAGATAAAGCTACTATTGTGAAAACATTTAGCCACTGGGATGATAATTTAAAACAATATGCGGGTAGTAACCGTCATATAGTTGCTACTAATATAGGTTTTTCAATTGCAGTGGATCTAGATCGGCTTTTACACAAAGGAATTCAAGGCCTTAGGTCTGATGTAAATAGAAAGAAGCTTGAAACCGAGCAAAATACTGGTGATACAAGTTTTTATATTGGATTGCAAATCACCCTTGATGTATTAATTGATGTTTGTCATTTTTATGAAAACCAAGCAAGGAAGTTTGCTGACAAATCCAATGACCCAGCCGAGCAAAGCAGGCTGAAGGAAATTGCTCAGACCCTTGCTCAAATAGTAGTTCACCCTCCCCAATCACTTCAGGAAGCAATCCAACTTGCATGGATTTACACACTGCTAGCTGGTGGTAAGCATCTAGAGGCCTGGGGGCTTGATATTGCTCTTGGAGATTTCTATGCCCATGACATCGATAATGGCATTATATCTGAAGAGGAAGGAATTGAAATGATCCTTTCTTTATGGAGGCTTTTTAATGAAAATGGTGAAGATGCTACATGCCGCATAATGATTGGAGGAATAGGGAGAAGAAACGCAGCAAATGCAGATCGATTTGCCTTTGCTGCAATGGAAGCAACTAAAAGACATAAAAGAGTGACCCCTCAACTTGCTCTCCGTTTTCACAAAAACCAAAATCCAAAGCTACTTCGCGCCGCCTACGATGCCATCAACGAAAGTTATACCTTTCCATTACTCTATAATGATGATGTAGTTATACCTGGAGTTGCTAAAGCGCTTGGAGTTTCAATTGAAGTAGCTAAGAATTATCATCCTCTTGGTTGCGGTGAATACATGCTTGGCGGATGTAGTCCGAGCTTACTCGACTGCAGTTGGGATATTCCAAAATTGCTGGAAGCAGTACTTCATAATGGTTTTAATTCACAGGGAGACCAAATTGGACCTAGAACCGGTTCGAATGATACCTTTGATACTTTTGAGAAGCTCTATGAGGCTTTTATAAAACAGGCTAAGTTTGCAGCAAATCTAGTGGCAAGAGTTTACGAGAATATTTGCAAAGTTGTACCTCAAGATTGCTCTTTTCTATTTGCCAGCTTGCTTACAGATGATTGTCTAGAACGAGGACGATCTCTATTAGATGGAGGTGTACGTTATAAGGGTGCATGTGTCATGGGGCATGGTTTTACCAATGCTGCTGATTCATTGACTGCCATTAAAAAATTAGTTTACCAGGAAAAGGTTCTTACCTTAGAACAATTACTTTTAGTGCTTGACGCTAATTTTGAAGGCTTTGACTCAACCCGTAAAATGTTACTTGATGCTCCTAAATATGGGAACAACAATGAAGATGCAGATCAAATGCTTGTTAAAATGTGGCAAGATATTAATAGTGCTATCAAAGAGGCAGGGGATAATTCCGACCTTGATTTCCTTACTGTTAGTAGTGTTAATCCAGGTGGATATTGGACGGGGTTTAGCTCCGGTGCTACTGCTGATGGTCGTAAAAAAGGGCAGGCTTTTGCAATAGGTAATTCACCTACGGCTGGTTTTGATAAGAGTGGTCTTACTTCTCTTTTAAATTCATTAAAGAAAGTTGACCCTGCATGTGGGGGAGCTGTATCTAATATTAAAATATCTCGGGAATTTTTTACTGAAGAACGCCCTAAACTAGAAGCTTTATTCGGTACTTTCTTTGCAAAAGGCGGAATGGAAGCTAATATTTCTGTGGTCAATAAAGATGATTTAGAAGCTGCATTAAAAGAACCAGAAAAATACCCGCATGTTTTAGTTCGTTTAGGTGGATGGACAGCTCGTTTCATCGATCTTGATCCTAATATCCAGAAAGATATTGTGGGAAGGACGTTGTATTAAAATATGATGAGTACACAAGGATTGATTTTTGCCATAGAAAGAACTTCACTCCACGATGGTCCAGGGCTCAGGACAACTGTTTTTCTTAAAGGTTGTCCTTTACGTTGCCTTTGGTGTCATAACCCAGAATCTCAAACATTTTCTAAAGAATTGTATTTTTTCCAAGAGAAATGCTTACGTTGTGGAATTTGTGTGCATGTTTGCCCCAAAAATTGCCATGCAATTATTAACGACGAACATGAAATTAATAGAGCGAACTGTATAGGTTGCGGAAAATGTGTTGATGCTTGTCCATATTCTGTGCTTGAATTAAAAGGTGAAATGATGGACGCTTCCACTGTTGTGGCCGCCGTTGAAGAAGATCGTGACTTTTATGAATCGTCCGGTGGTGGTATGACTGTTTCTGGTGGTGAGCCCTTAGCACAATTTGAATTTACAAATAATCTTTTTACCCTTGCGAAAAAACGTGGGATTCATACTTGTTTAGAAACGAGCGGATTTGCTCCGACGGAAGAAATAATTAAAATAAAGGACAATGTGGATATTTTCCTTTATGATTTCAAGGAAAGTGATCCCAAAAGACATTTGCAATATACAGGTGTTGATAATACACTTATCCTAAAGAATCTTTTTGAGTTAGATAGACTTGGCTCGAAAATAGTACTTCGTTGCCCGATTATTCCAGGAATGAACGACCAACTGTCACATCTTCAAGAAATCGGAAAGCTTGCGCAGAAGCTTGAAAATATTCTAGAAGTAAATATTATGCCATATCATCCCTTTGGAAAATCAAAAAGCAAAAGAATTGGAAAGGTATATCCACTTGAGGGGATTGATTTTGTAGAAAAAGTGCAAGCAGATAAGTGGATAAAATTTATTAAAGAAAATACTGATGTTCCTGTAAAAAAAGGATAAAACTATATCAAATCCGCTCCTGCTTGCAGCATAACTTCTTTTAGTCTAGTTATATAATATTTGTAATTTTCTAAGGAGGTGGATGGAGTTACTTGGTGATCAGCACCTGGGACATATCCACCTTGTCTTATAACAGGTAATATTCTATTAAACTCTTTATCAATAGCATCTTTTCCTTTCTCAATTTCTAGCTTATTATAGGCTCCGATAAATTTTAATTTAGGATATTTTTCTCTTACCTTAACAATATCCATTCCTGCATTTACATCCATTGGTAGAAATCCATCAATACCAGCCTCTATAAAGTTTGGTATTAGTTAATTAGATTTCAGTATATCCAATCCATCTGCATCAAACACTTCAAATTCTTTAATTGACCTTATAACTTCTTTTTTAGCCATATCCACAAACCCATATTTATTATATAGTTTTCCTAGGTGAAGAAGCACAGTATTGTCGCTAATTAAGTTCATTAAATTTAAAGCTATCTCCAATTCATCGAACTTTTTATTTATAAGGAGTATTTCGCAAATCTCAATAATTATACTCGTATATTCTTTTTCATTTTTATCCTCTGATAATATTTCTGTAGTTTCCTTTGAAAATAATTTTAACAACGATTCATATACACGTAGCATCTTTTTATTATAATCGGACAAAGGAGTATCCTTAAAGCTGTTGATTTGCAAAGATGCATAATCGTAATTACTAGTTAATATCCCGCTTATGGCCTTACACATAGAGAAATAGACATAAAAAGAACTTTTTTGTGAGATAGTATCCATTTTCATGCATTCTTCAAAAGCACCAGTTCTTACAAGACATTTAACTTTAAGTAGCATAAGATTATCGGAGGATACTCCATTTAATACACACTTATCTACATATTCTAAAGAGGTACTATAATATCCTTCGCTGTAGAATATATCTGCAATTATAGGATAAGCCTTTGGAAAATCATCAAAAAATCTTTCTATTGCTAATTTGAACTCTTCTAATGGTGTATTATCCATTTTTAAAATATGTCCAATACTATATATTGGAAGTAGATAATCAGGTTTTGATCTTATGGTTTCAAGATAATATTTATAAGCTGTTTCATAATCCTTAAGCTTTAAATAAACATTACCTAGACCACAAAAAGCCTTGAATCCCCCAGTCCCATACAAGAATTTCAGTTCAGAAGGTGGTTCACCTAACTCAATACATTTTTCAAGTGCCTTTATTTCAAGTGTAGGTTTGCTAAGCTCCCTATATACCATAGCTTTTAAAAAGTATATATCAGTAAATTTCGGAAAGTATCTTGTGGCAACCGCAGCAAACTCTAAAGCTTTATCATATTCTCTTATAGCATAATTTGAAAGAATTATTTTTTCCAAAAGTATAAATCCATAACCCGTACTAGGATAAAATTTTTCATAGGATTTATAATAGTATTCAAGTGCTCTTTCCATGTTACTCAAAGCAAAATACTCATTTCCAAGATTAAATTGAGCATATTTATTATCAGGTTCATTTTTGAGTTGCTCTTCAAGAAGAGATATATTTCTATTTCTTTTATTCTTAGAAGCTATACTTTCCTCAAGGTATCCATAATGATATATTCTTATGGTGTGGGTGATGTCTTTAACAGAATACATTGTATTAATTAATTGGTTATGAACTTCACCTTCATATTTGAATCCATAATTATTTTTAAAAACTCTAGGATTTAGATTTACACTTATATTATTACTATCAGCCGTTGCTCCACAATAGTTTAGTGTTTCGAAGGAGTAAATCGCTTTTTCATCTAAAGGTTCATTTAATAGAGCTTTAAATTTTTCTTTATCCTCACTGCAGAACTCATCATCAGCGTCCATTATTAAGATCCAGTCATTAGAAGCATACTTTAATGACTCATTTCTAGCTTTACTAAAGCTATTATTCCACTTGAAATGATAAATTCTAGCACCAAAGGCTTCTGCAATTTCTACGGTTCTATCATTAGATCCAGTGTCAACTATAATTATTTCATCTACAATATCCTTAACACTATTAAGGCATTGTGGAAGATATTTTTCTTCATTTTTCACAATCATACATAGACTTATTTTATTGTTCAATTCCACACCTCTTTTTTTAAAAGTTAAACCAAGGAGTTCACTATTTGAACTCCCAGGCATTTTATTAATATCGGCCGTTAAAAACTACTACTATATTCTGAGCAGTACCTGATACATTTGAAATCTCCATAGTTGCATATTTCAAATAATAGCTATTAGTCATAACTCTTGTACTATTTCGAAGAGTAGCTGTTTCTTGAATTAATGCTAAAGGATAAGAGGTTAAATTAGTACTTGGAGTAACAGCGAGTCTTACTGACACAGTAGAACTTGCAGTAGTATTTCTAAGGTACCAGGTGGTATCCTGATATTTTGAAATATCTATTAAATTAGTGAAGGTTGATGAAGCAGCTGCTACGCTTATTGTTTGAGTCGTAGAAGTAAATGCTCTGTCAACTAAATTTACTTTTAAGGTTGCTGAAGAACTTGCTAGCTTTATTGTTCCGTTTGTTAATGAAGTAACATTAACTGTACCATTGGTAATCGAAGATATTGATGCTTTAACAGTACCATTAGTTAATGATGATACTTTTATTGTTCCGTTTGTAATAGAAGAAAGAGTATTTATTGTTTCAATTAGATTTACTGTTCCAACTCCAACAATTAATTCACCGCTACTATTTACCTTAAGTGCCTTATAATTAGTTCCATCAAATCCAAATACAGAGGCTTTTAATTGTTCCGCAGAATTCTGGAATACTATACTATTAGCCAAAGTTTATCACTCCTTAATCGTTTTAACTTAGAGATATCTTTAAGTTCGTTACATTATATGTCGAAATTATACGAATGGTGTCGTATAATTGCTAACATTCTCTATATATATCTATCAGATTTTTGGCTATTAGATCAGAATCGTGATACTTTTCTACATAAGCCCTGCCCTCCTCACCTATTTTTTCTAGACTATCTTTATTCCTAATAAGATAGTCAAGCTTTTCTTTTAAATTATCGGGATTGGCTGATATTATAGGTAATTCTTTAGGATAGTTTTCTTTCATAATATCACTAATAAATGTTATTACAGTCTTACCCATTGCCATAGCCTCAATAGATAGTAAACCATAAGATCCAATACACAACTGGTCAATAACTATATCTGCCTCTTCATATATTTCTCTTGCCTCCGAATGTGACACACCTTGTACTAATTTAAAAGTAAAGGCATACTTATCTCTTAATTCTTCTATTACTTTAAGCACCGCACTAGTACCTTTTATCTCGGGAGAGGTAGGCGCATGCACAATACATAATTCATTCTTACTTTCTTTAATCTTTAAAGTATATTCTTTAATATCTATAGCTTGTTTCACAAAATATACGTTTTTATAAATTCCTTTAACATACTCATATAATTCAGCATCAGAAACGATGCAGTTATCAACGTATTTACTTAGAAACTCGAGTTTATTTATAATCGCTTTTTCATCTGTAACTTTTACCTTCACGTAAGGATTATATTTTGATGCAACAGAATAAAGCCTTACATCTGAACCCCAATGTTGCATAAAGATTTTTTTGTTTAATTCTCTAAGCAACGGCAAATCCGAGTAATCCATAGTAAGACTTGTTCCAAAATGAAAATGAAATACATCATTTTCATTTATCAATTTTACAGCTAATTCTTTACTTAATCTGTCAGCTAAAACATTAGATATTGAAAATAGATCCAAATTATAATCTGATTTGTACTTCAAGTAACTAGGGTAGTAATTTACAGTTTTAGCTTCTACATTAATTTTTTGTAGTGCTTTTGTAACAGTATACATTTGATTGGCAATCTCCATGGTTCCATGTATAACCTTTAATTTTTCCATTATAACTCACCTCTAAAAAAATAATAAATGCTCTTATAATCACATGTAAATGTTGTAATATAATATGTTCTTTTAAAAAATAAGTGCTTATTAAGAAGCAAACACAAGTTTCTAATTTTTTTTGGAATCTTTTATGGCTTAAATCAATAAAATATTATTAACAGATATTGTTAAGGGGTTTTAATAATTATGTCTAGAAAATTATTAATAACAGGTGGAACCGGATTTATTGGTATCAATTTAGTAAATTATTTAAACAATGAAAATTATATTATAAACATTGGAAGAAATAAGAACCCTTTGTGCCACAATATTTTTTGGAACTTACATGACAATTTAGAGTCTTTATCGTTAAAAGATGTAGATACTATTATTCATTGTGCATCAATAGTAGGCGATGATAATACTAATAAATCCCAATATATTGACGTTAATGTAAAATCCACCTTGGAACTTTTAGAGTTTAGTCTAAGGAATAAAATAAAAAAGTTTATTTTGATATCTACTGGAGGAGTATACGGATTTAGTAAAAAGGTGTTTGAGGAGGGGGATATTTGTAATGCGACGGGAATATATTCACTAAGTAAATACTTTTCTGAAAAGGTGTGCGAATTATATAAAGACAAACTATCAGTAGTAATATTAAGACTTTTTTTTCCTTATGGAAACGGACAGAAAGGGAGATTAATCAGTAATCTATTTAATAATATTATTGAAGAAAATAAGAGTATACTGAGTAAAAATGGACAGCCTATAATTAATCCAGTTCATATTATTGATGTTGTAAGTATTATAAAAGGCGTTATTGAAAATAATTTAGAAGGAACATTTAATATTTGTGGTAATGAATATCTTTCTATAGCACAAATATGCAAAAAGATTTCTTTTGTAGAAAATATAGAGGATGTTGAGTTTATATTTGGTGATAAGGATATAGACAATTTAATGGGTAATAATAATAAAATATGTAGGTCATTAAATTACACAATGAAAGTTGATATAGACCTGGGACTTCAATTATTTTCAAATTACTTAAAAAATAAAGGAGGAATTTGAAATGCATAGCAAATTATGGACAAGTGAAGGGCCTGGGATTCCAGATATGAGTAAACTTAAAAAGTGTGGAGAAAATGTTATAATTGAAGATGGTGTAAGAATAATGTTTCCTGAAAATATTGAAATAGGCGATAATGTTTATATAGGACATGATACTATCTTAAAAGGTTATTATAACTCAATTTTGAAAATTGGCTCTAACACTTGGATAGGACAACAATGTTTTATTCATGGAGCAGCAGGGGTAACAATTGGTGAAAATGTAGGAATTGGCCCAATGGTAAAAATTCATGGAGCAAAACATAAAGAAGCAGGGGTAAATGTTCCAATTCTATTTTCAGAATTGGAATATTTACCAATCTTTATAGAAGATAATTGTAATATTGGAATGGGTTCAGTAATTCTTCCAGGGGTAACGATTGGAGAAGGAAGTAAAATAGGTGCCAACGCTGTAGTAACTAAGGATATTCCCGCATTATCCATTGCAGTAGGCGTGCCTGCAAAAGTAATAAAAACTAGAGGATAAAAAGCACTGAATACTATATTATTCTTCTAAATGACGATACCATTCAATGGTTTTCGCTAAGCCTGAGATTAAATCATATTTGGGACTATATCCTAACAATTTAACAGCTTTGTCTATATTTGGTACTCTTAATTCAACATCTACATAGGTCTTAGGGACATAAACAATTTCCGACTTAGAACAAGCGATTTGTTTTATTAAATGTGCTAACATTCCTATAGTTACAGTTCCTCTTGGATTTCCAATGTTAAAGGAATTACCCACAGCTACTTCCTTTTCAAGACATAATAATATTCCCTCAACAAAATCTTCAATATAACACCAGGATCTTATCTGATCACCATCACCATGAATTTGTATTTGTTCATTTTTTATTGCCCTTATTATAAATTGATGAACTGCTCCTTCACCAACTTGACCTGGACCGTATATATTAAAAGGCCTTATAGTAACAACCTTAAGTCCATATTCCTTATAATAACTGTGAGTTAAATGCTCAGCTGCAAGTTTACTTACTGAATAAGTCCATCTGGCTTCACCAACTGGTGCAAGGTTTGTTGTACACTTTTCATCTACTTTATAGGCGTATGCCCCGAAAACTTCACTAGTAGAAAAATCAATAAATTTATCTATAAAATTAGAGTGGTCTTCTAATACTTCCAAAATATTTGCCGTTCCTATCATATTAACTTTCATAGTTTTCACCGGGTTTTTAATAACAGTATCTATACCTGCTACTGCAGCTAGGTGAATCACAACATTAGGCTTGAAATCATCTATAGTTTTTTTCAAAAATGAAAAATCTAAAATATCTCCATTAACTAAATTTATATTTTTTTTATCTAAAAGTGAAGTATATTTAATAGAATTTCTTGTTAAATTATCATAAATTAATATTTCATTATTATTACTGATCTTTTCAATAATACGAGAGCCTATAAAACCAGCTCCGCCAGTCAATAATATCTTTTTATTTTCCATTTACTATCTCTCCTATTAGAGAATATGATTACGAAAATTTATATATATATCTCTAAATATAGCATATTCAATGATTTTTTTTGTGTGAGCTTTTAAAGAATGGAATTACAGTAGAAAGTAAGACAATATAAAGTGTAGCAGAAAATATAGTATCTCATAAAATAAAATATAAAAGGAATTTTTATACTATTTTTAACATACCTTTTTCTGGATAAAAGTACCATGTTATGTTAAAAGGAAGTGAAGTAATTGGAATACGAAATAATAAGACCTAAAATATCTATTGTGCAGATCATGTCAAACGATTTTTTAGAAAATTCAGATGATACTATACGTATTGGTAAGTATAACTCTAAAAATTTATTCAGAATACTTTTTAAAATTTCTATGGATAAGCTTCCTCAAAACGCAAAGATAGTGGATGCAACTCTTATAATAAATATTAAACATGTTGGAACTGGATATCCAAATATAATTACACCCTATGCTTTGATGGAAAATTGGGACTTAGAGAATGTTACATGGGATAACCAACCATATTTTAACAATAAAATATGTGTTGGAAGTATAAACGTAACCAAAAGATGCAAATGTAAACTTAAAATAACCTCTATAGTTGAAAAATGGTATAAAAATGAAATATCTAATTTTGGTTTAGTGTTAAAAAATAATGAAAAAGAAAGCAAGACTATTTCAAAGATAGTAGCCGATATGGATAGTAATTGCAAACCAACAATTAAAATCTTTTATATAAAAAGGAATTCTGATGAAATTGATTTTCGTACTCAATGTCCAATTGAATTTACTGATAAAGTCGAGGAGTTTAATACAGATGATAAGTTTAGTTTTTCAGCCTTAAGAAATACGTCTTTGAAAAACACAGTAGTTTTTCTTGTAAAAAATATTGGAAACAATACTCTAACAGCACATTTACAAGTAAGCCCAGACGGAATTAATTTTATAGATGAACCTTTTACTGCTTTAATTGGAATGAATGAAATCAAGTATCTTATTCCTTGTATGTTTTCTAAATTCACTAGAGTAGCAGTAAAAGATATTAATTCTATTGAAACTTCATGCGTTAGAATATGGTATCAAGCCCAGTCATTAAACTAAAGCTTTGCAAATTATCCTTGTAGGGCTTTTTACTTATAAAATTTATTTATATATTCACATACGTAATCTACTTCTTCAAGTGTGATTTCAGGGTAAATTGGTAAAGCTAGAATTTCTTTACTGATCTTTTCTGCCACTGGAAAGTCACCTTCTTTGTAGCCAAGGTCCTCAAAACATTCTTGTAAATGTAGTGGACGAGGATAATAAATACTAGTTTGAATTCCATTTTCTTTTAAATAGGATGCTAATTCATCTCTTTTCTCTGATAAAATATTGTATACATAGAATACAGGTTGTTGATTAAACTTAATTCTTGGTATTCTAATAGATTTAATATTTGATAAACGTTCATCATACCATTTTGCAATAATTTTTCTCTTTTCTATGGTTTCTTGGATATATTTCATTTTTACAAGTAAAATTGCTGCTTGTATAGTATCCAATCTCGAATTATAACCAACATATTCATGATGGTATTTTTTTGTTGCACCATGTACACGATATGCTTTTGCTAGATTGTATAACTCTTCACTGTTAGTTACTATCATCCCTGCATCCCCATATGCACCTAGGGTTTTTGTTGGAAAGAATGAAAAAATTCCAAAATCACCAATAGTACCAGAATGTCTTGGGAATTCTCCCTTCCCTGTCCAGCTCATTCCATAGGCTTCAGCAGCATCTTCTAATACTCTTAAATTATTTTTCTTTGCTACTTTCATAATTTCATCCATATCTGACATTTGGGAAAATAAGTGTATTGGCAAGATTCCTACCGTATTTTTTGTAACTCTTTCTTCAATGATTTCTGCATTGATGTTAAAAGTATCTTCATCTATATCAATAAAAACTGGTTTGCCACTGTTTCTTGTAATACAAGAAACAGATGCAAAGAACGTAAATGGAGATGTAATAATTTCTTTGCCCTCTTTAAATCCAAGAATATCTGCTGTAAGGGTTAAAGCATCACTTCCAGAAGCTACTCCAATTGCATATTTAGCTCCAGTAAACCCTACGACTTTTTCTTCTAATTGTCTAACTTCTTCTCCAAGAATAAAATCACCTTTTTCCATTACAGCTAGAACTGCTGCATCAAATTCAACCTTTTTCTCCTGGTATTCTCGTTGAGATGTAAAAAACTTCACTTTCATTTATATGCTCTCCCTTATTGATTTTTAAGAAGTTGTTCTTCTGGTACATCTCTTAACACTTTAGCTGGATTACCAACAACAATTTTACTCATTTCTACGTCTTTTGTAACTACACTACCTGCTGCTACCAAACCATCTTCATGTATGATTTTGCCAGGTAAAATAACTGCTCCTGCTCCAATTCTGCCACCCTTTTTTATAGTTACCCCTTTAAATTTACCGAACCTTTCTTTAGAACGGGCTACATAATTATCGTTAGAAGTTGTAACACAAGGTCCAATGAACACATAATCCTCAACTATTGAATAAGCAGTTAAATACACATTAGTTTGTATTTTGCAATTAGAACCAACCCTGCAGAAATTCTCAATAGTTGTTCCTCTTCCAATAATTGTTTTTGAACCTATAGTTACATTTTCTCTTATTACAGCAGTATCAGCAATAAACGTTTTTTCTCCAATTTCAGATCCACAATATATAATTACGCCTGCACCAATAAGGCAACCTTCACTTATTTTAGCTGGTTGCAATTCCCCATCGTTTTTGAATATACTATTTACAGATCTCATAGGCTGTTTACCTATTATGGTATTATCATCAATTCTAACATTAGCTAAGATAATTGTTCCCTTGTGTATAACTACATTACTCCCCACAATACAATTATCACCTAGAACTACTTCATCTTCTATTACTACAAAATGTCCCATTGTTACGTTATTACCCAATTTACTTTTCTCTGAAACAAAATTCATGAAAACTTCACCTTCTATATAATAATTCTGATCCTATTATTTCATATCTAGAGTAGAGAAATCTCCTATTGGGAATTTAACTGGAAGCCCTGTCAGTCTTGATTTATAAGCTGCTAGTACAATAGACATTCCTTTTTTACCCTCTTCTCCATTTACGAGTGGTTCTCTATCCATATTTATAGCATCTATCATATCTTTAAATAATGGAATATGTCCGAACCCATACACAGTATCTGGGTCTCCTCGCTGCTTTTTCAATATTTCTTCCTCGGTATCCTTGAGATCTTTAAATCTCCATGTTTTTATTGAATTAACAGCAAGTCCCCCTATAGAAACTGTACCAGTTTCACCAAAGATACTTAATGTTTCCTCTAAATTAGAGGGATAGACACAAGCAGAACCTTCAATTATACCTATAGCTCCATTTTTAAATCTTATTATTATTGCTCCGAAGTCCTCCCCTTCTATATCTCTTAAGAAAGTACCACACTGCGCATAGACCGTATCCACTTCCCCACCCATCATCCATTGTAATAAATCAATATTGTGAATACACTGGTTCATTAAAGTACCACCATCTAACTCCCAGGTTCCTCGCCAAGGTGCTTGCGAATAATATCCCCTACCCCTATTCCAAAGAATTCTTGCTGATCCATTAACTAAAATGCCAAACCTATTTTCTTCTATAGCATGTCTAAGCTGTTGTACTGGTTCATTAAATCTGTTTTGATGACTAATACAAAGCTTCACATTATTTTTTCTTGCACATTCAATCATTCTATCTGCATCTAGAATAGATAAAGCCATTGGTTTTTCAACAATTACATGTTTTCCTTTATTCATGCAATACATAGCTATTTCTGAGTGATATCCACTTTCTGTAGCTATAGAGACCAAATCAATATCTACTTTATTAAGCATTTCTTTGTAATCTATATAAACTTCTACATCTGCATTTTCACCTATTACTTTTACATACTTATCTCTTTTATCAATGGCATTCACTTCTACCACATCACAAACTGCAGCAAGTTCAATTTCATTTTCTGTTATAGCCTCTACATGCTTATAAGATATTCTTCCGCATCCTATTATTGCTATCTTCAATTTTTTCGTTTCAATTCCTCCTTGTAATGTCTCTACAAGATATAACAATTATCAATTGAATTTAGAGCTTATTTATTTTTTCTCTATTATTTATCACGTGTCTAGTAGCATTTCTAGTGTCATATAATAAACTAGCTTCAGCTACTATTTTTTCATAATCGTAACAACTGTGATCTGTAGTTATTATTACAATATCTACATTCCTTATCTCATCTTCCCAAGTTACAGATACATATTCTTTACCCTTATGATTGAATTTTTTTATGAATGGATCATTTATTAATATGTCAGCACCATTCCTTTCTAATAATTCAATAACCTTTAAGGTTGATGATTCTCTCATATCATCTATATCTTTTTTATAAGATGCCCCCATAAGAAGAACTTTTGATCCATTTAAAGCCTTTTTCTGACCATTCAAAAGTTTCATAACATTCTCAAGCACGAATTCAGGCATATAATCGTTGATTTGACCTGATGTTTCTATTAATTTTGTATGATAATCATACTCTTTTGCTTTCCACTCTAGGTAGAAAGGATCAAGTGGTATACAGTGTCCACCAAGTCCTGGGCCAGGATAGAATGGCATAAAACCATAAGGTTTAGTTTTGGCTGCATCTATTACTTCCCAAATATCAATATTCATTCTTTTACATAAAATAGCCATTTCATTAGCTAAAGCTATATTCACATTTCTGAAAGTATTTTCAAGAATTTTTTCCATTTCAGCCACCGCTGGAGAAGATACTTCCAATATATCACCCTCTAACACACTTCTATATAACATTCCTGCTACTTCAGTGCAGTCTTTCGTACATCCTCCAACTACTTTTGGAGTATTTTTTGTATTAAACTGTTTATTACCTGGATCAATTCTCTCTGGAGAGAAGGCTAAGAAAAAGTCAACTCCACATTTTAAACCTGATCCTTCAAGTATTGGTTTTAGTACTTCCTCAGTTGTTCCTGGGTAAGTAGTGCTTTCTAATACCACTAACATTCCCCTGTGTAAATACTGAGCTATACTTCTAGTCGAATTTACTACATATGATAAATCGGGCTGTTTATATAAATCAAGTGGCGTAGGAACACATATGCAGACTGTATCAATATCCTTAATAAAGCTAAAATCTGTAGTAGCTTTAAGTTTTCCTTCTTGTACTAATCTAGCTAAATCTGAATCTACAATATCACCAATGTAATTATGTCCTTCATTCACCATTTGAACTTTTTGAGCTTGAACATCAAAACCAATTACTTCATATCCTACTTTAGCCTTCTCTACAGCTAGCGGCAATCCCACATAACCTAGTCCAACTACACCAAGTTTTGCTGTTTTATTCTTTAACTTTAATAATAATTTTTCTTTTAATTTTAGCATTTTCATCTGTCCTCCTTGGTATTAATCCCCTAATAGTATATTTGTGTTACCATTTATTTGTGCAATTTTTAAATTGCACAAATAAAAAACCATTGTCTTTTCGCAGACAATGGTTTCTCATTTGTTTAATGGTAGAGAAAGTAAACACTTTCAAATTATTTATTAGTTACACAAGGTTGTTGTAACAGGAGCAATTAATGACTATAAAGAAGCTACTGCTATCTGACTTTGTGCTATTTTGAATTGAGCTAGTGCATTTTCTATCAAAACCTCTATTTCACTTTCAGATAAAAAATTTACACCAAACTTAGCTTCAAGTAAAAATATAGCTTTTGCAAATTTTTGTTCATTTTCCAAATTACCATATTTCTGTGCAATTGCTGCAACCACTTTAGATGCATACTCTTCTATTAAAGCAGTATTTTTCGCTCCAAAGCCCTGTACTGCTATCTTCTGGATTGCAATTAGTGCCTTTACTACAAATGGTATTGCGATTGTAACACCTGTTTCAATTAACGCCTCTAATATTTTCAAAATTACTTGATCCAATTATAGTTCACCTTCCTTTAATTAATTATTTAGTAACAATATGTCTTTATATGCTTCGCATTCTTGAAATACATGCAGAAAAGCTTGTACAAAATCTTAATTCGCCTAGAGCTTTTATTGAGCTATAATCATGTTTAACGTATTTTTTACACTTTATCATCCGTTCCTTATTTTATAATATTCAAATTATGACTGTTTGGACACTATTAAATTTAATTTAATCTAATTTAGTTATTCTTCAGGTACAGGCTCAATCCCCCTGTTTAGCCATTTTCTGTATTATCCATATGGGAAAAGTAGTTTCGTGTATTCCCTCCTCATGCTTTCTATGATGTTTTTCATATAATACAAGCATATTTCTAATATCATCAGCACTTGTAATGAGTTTGTTTTTAAGAAGTTTACCATATCCGTAAGGATCAAATTTCTCACAGAACTCTTTAAGCTTCTCAAAGTCACAATCATTAGATAGTGCCCATTCACACCCGAAATGATGAACCTCTAAGATTTCTGCACTATTACAGACCCAACATTTAAAGTGCCCATCCTCTTGAAGTCTCTCTTTACTTTTCCTAAACTCTTCATTCATTCTTATATTTTGGTATATAAAAAAGAGCCTATTTCTAAGCTCTTGTATATTTTTTTATTGTTTATAGTATAAATTCAAACGAAAAGTAGATAAAGAACTGTCATCTCTCATAATAATGCATATATTACTATAAATAGATAATTTATTCGTATTTATTTATAGAAAAACGGAGATGAGAAAGTGGGAAACGTCAACTTTTGTTTACTAACAGTAGGAGTATTGGGAGTATTTGCCTTTATTTGTGATATATTTACAGATTTTCAGACTTCATCTATTATTCTTTTGATGCTCATCATTTTAGATACTTTTACAGGAATATCTACAGCAATAAAATATAAAAGATTTTCCAGCACAGGATTGCGTAAACTTTTAAAAAAAATTACCACTTATGCACTTTCTATAATTACTATTAGATTGTTAGAAATTATTTTAGATCCAATTATAATCACAACCCTATTATCTCAAATTATTGTAGCTTTTTTAGCCATTACAGAGTGTATAAGCATTTTAGAAAATCTGACCTTATTGGGTGTGCCTTTGCCTAGTAATATATTACCTTTTTTAATTAAGCCTTTAAAAATACAGGTACTAAATAATATGTTAGAAAATTTTAAAGACAAGGATAAAGAATTTTCTGATATTGAATATATTATAAAATGCCAAATTAATAATTTGGACAATCCTTATCTGAAAGACTTTTTAGAAATCAGATATAATGCATACAAGTCTATTATTAAACAAATTATGCTTATAGATGATGCTTGTATTAATCTGGATATATTATTCCTTAAGGTGGTTTCTTTTGTAGACTTAACCTTAGAAAATACAAATAAAATTTATAAAGTAAAAAATTTTGAAAATAAGTATATTGAAAGGTTCTCCAAAAATAATAAATCTACTAAAGAAAAGTTTATAGAAAAACTAAAGATCATATGTTATTCCGATAAAACTACAGCAGAGAAAAAAGATAAGCTAATTGATGACATAATATTAGTTATATATCAATCGATAATTGATGCGCGGGAAAATATATAATTAAAAGCCCTAAAGATCCAAAAAAGAATTGGGATCACCTGGTTACCTCGTTGATAATCAAGTGATTCCAATATAAATTTTTATTTATTCATTGTCCAATAATCAAAAGTGTACTTAGGTAAATATTCGTAAGGCATATAAAAATAGCCTTTATCACCCCAGCCAACTCCCCAGGAATTTCTAACTATTAAATAACCTTTTGTTGGCACTTTCCTAGTAATGAAATTATAAATTGAAGTTTTTAAAGAAGTTTTTATTGCATCTACATAACCAACGACTAATACTGAATGCCCGCCCAAATTTTGCTCGGTAATTAAGGGCATGGACATTTTGCCTGTTTGGGCTATTTCATTACCTTCAAGACTTTCGAATACATCCATACCAACTATTACTGGTTTTAACATTGCTAAAGCCTGCTTTATATTACTCAAATTATTTAGTGCTACATATGAACTTATAGTATATTGTTTCGCATTACTAATTGCTTCATCTATAGGTGGAATAGTAAATTTAGATATATCATAGGGCATAAGATTTTCTTCACATATTCCACTTTTCTTTATTGAATTTACATTATCTCTATTTGTTGCACCACTATCTTCATCAACCGTTCCTTCTATTTTCCTAACCATATAATATTCAAACAATCTCGATAATTGTATTTTATTTCCATGCAAAAACACATCATAAGAAGTACTTGAATTTGCACTACATGAGCCCAATTGCAGTTGGTCATAAATTGGTGGCATTAATTTTCTCATATCTATTGAAGTAGGTACTGTAATTGCACCTATTAAAGTTGAAAACAAAAAATCTCTTTCATCATAATCTTGTCTTTTAAGGCAATATTTCACTTTATTATCCCCTTTTCCAATTACATTAATTTATTATCCATAGTTTATTGCTAATAATTTTTCTTGGTATTATACAATATGCCGATGGTATATATAAATACATTAAATCGGAAAGAAAATTTAGTGATAAATCATAAATATTTATTTTAATTATATTTTGATATTGACTGTCCCCATTTATTAAGCTCTTGCTCTCCTCTTTGATATAACATCAAAGGCAACAGCTGTTAATAGTACTAAGCCTTTAATTGTCATCTGCAAGTCACTTCCCACTCCAAGTATTGACATACCGTTATTTAGAACACCCATTACTAAGGCACCAACAATAGCACCAATAACTGTACCAACACCTCCATAGGCTGAGGCTCCTCCTATAAAACAGGCAGCTATTGCATCTAATTCGAAGTTAGTACCTGCTTGAGGGGAGGCTGAATTTATACGAGAGGCAAACATCATCCCTGCAATAGCAGACAAAGCTCCCATATTAACATAAGCAAAGAATAATACTTTATTCGTATTTATGCCTGAAAGTTTAGCAGCCTTTTCATTTCCACCCATAGCATAAAGATAGCGACCAGGAACAGTTCTTGTGGTAAATATAGAGTAAACTAAAATAAGAAATACTATTAAAATTAAAGCTATTGGGATACCTCTATCAGAGGCAAGCCAATAGAAAAGTAGGTTTACTGCACCTAATATAATTATAATCTGAGCTATAAAAAAGGGTGTGGAAGATACATTTAAATTACTTTTTTTTCTAATAACTCTCTTTCTAATCTCTACAAACAAGTATATACCCGAAATAATTAAACCTAAGAAAAAAGCAGTAAGATTTATTTCAGAACCTAACCCACTAAATAAATCTGGTACAAAACCAGAGCTGAGTCTTTGAAAGCTCTCTGGAAAAGGTGCCAAGGTTAAGCCTTTAAGCATATAAACTGTAAGGCCTCTAAATATAAGCATTCCTGCAAGGGTAACTATAAAGGCTGGTATCCTAATATAGGCTATCCAAAAGCCTTGCCAAGCACCAACAGCTACTCCAAGAAGAAGAGCAATGACAATTGCAAGGCCTATATTCATATGCATAGATATTATAAGTGTACCAGCTATAGCACCTATGAAAGCACATAAGGATCCTACAGAAAGATCGATATTTCCGCCTGTTAAAATACAAACAGTCATACCAATAGCCAATATAAATACATAACTACTCTGAAGAATTAAGTTAGTTACATTCATTGGAACCAAAAGCACTCCATTGGTTTTAATCTGAAAAAATAGTATTATAACTACTAAAGCTATAACCATTGCATATTGTCTTATATTGTTTTTAAAAACATTTTTTATCACTTCCATTACTTTACCTCCATATTACTCTGCATTATACATTTCATTATACTTTCTTGTGATGCATCCGCCCGAGAGAGCTCACCTACAATTTTTCCTTCATTCATAACATAAACTCTATCGCAGATTCCCAATATTTCAGGAAGTTCTGAGGAGATAAAGATAATTGATTTTCCCTCATCTGCTAATTTATTGATTATATTATAAATTTCATACTTAGCTCCCACATCGATTCCTCGAGTTGGCTCATCTAATATTAACACCTCTGGATCTGTAAATATCCATTTGCTAATTACTACCTTTTGTTGATTTCCACCTGATAAATTACCAGTTGTTTGAAAAACATTTGGAGATTTTATGCCTAATCTTTTCCTGTAATCTTCAGCTACCCTGATCTCTTCACTGTCACTCACAAATTGATGTTTACTTATTTTACTTAGCTTGGCTAATGGAATGTTACTTCTAATATCTTGCATAAGTATGAGCCCTGCAGTTTTTCGGTCCTCCGTGCAATAAGCGAGTCCTGAATCAATTGCATGACGAACACTTTTAAAAGCAATCTCTTTACCATCTTTTATAATTTGGCCACTAATACGTTTACCATAAGCCTTCCCAAAAATGCTCATGGCAAGCTCTGTTCTACCAGAACCCATTAGCCCTGAAAATCCAATTATCTCACCTTTGTGAAGATTGAAATTAACATCATTAACAATTTTTCTATCCTCAATAATTGGGTCATAAACAGTCCAGTTTTTCACCTCGAAAACTATCTCTCCAATTTTAGGGGTATGACTCGGAAATCTGTTGGTTAGTGTACGACCTACCATGCCTTTAATTATTCTATCTTCACTTAGATCTTTATCACTCCTATCCAAGGTCTCTATTGTTGCACCATCTCGGATTATGGTAATTGTATCTGCGATTTTCATAACTTCATTTAATTTATGGGAAATAAGAATAGACGTAATACCATCTTTTTTTAACTCTAATAGCAATCTAAGTAGATTATTTGAATCTTCCTCATTTAGTGCAGCAGTAGGTTCATCAAGTATTAGAAGCTTTACATCAAGTGCTAAAGCTTTAGCGATCTCCACAAGCTGTTGTTTACCAACTCCGATATCTTTAATGGCCGTATAAGAATCCTCTTTAAGGCCAACCTTCTTTAATAATTCTTTTGCTTTAAGATGAGTTTCATCCCAGTTAATAAAGCTTTTTTTTGCTCTTTCATTTCCTAAAAATATATTTTCTCCAATTGAAAGGTAGGGGATAAGTGCTAATTCCTGATGAATTATACCAATTCCTGTTTTTTCACTATCCCTTACATCTTTAAAAACGCACTCTTTGCCTTGAAATATTATGTCACCACTATAAGTACCATGTGGATATATACCACTTAGTACGTTCATAAGTGTTGATTTCCCTGCTCCATTTTCACCGATTAGAGCATGAATTTCCATAGGAACAACCTTAAGGTTAACATTATCCAGCGCTTTTACACCTGGGAAGAGTTTTGTAATATTTCTCATTTCAAGTATAAATTCATCCATCCCTACATCTCCTTACATTATTAGTATTAACACTTTAAAGCCGAACACCTATTAGCAGATGTTCGGCTTCAAAAGTGTAATTATTTTTATTTTACTGTAGATCAGCTTCAGTATAATATCCGCTATCCACAAGTATTGCTTTGTAGTTAGTCTTGTCTGCATAAACTGGATCACATAGGAAGGAAGGAACTACTTTTATGCCGTTATCATAGGTTTTTGTATCATTTACAGTAGCCGTTTTCCCTTGAAGTATTGCATCAACCATTTCAACAACTTTAGCTGCAAGTGTTCTTGTATCTTTAAATATTGACATAGATTGTTGATCTGCAAGCATTGCCTTTACATTTGGCTTGTCACAGTCTTGACCAGTCAAAATTGGATAAGGCTTAGCAGCAGTTCCATAACCAGAATTCTTAAGTGAAGCAACTATACCAATTGCTAAACTATCATTAGGTGATAGAACAACATCTAGTTTAGCACCCTTTGCATAAGTGGATGTAATTAAAGTATCCATTCTTAATTGTGCTTTAGCTGAATCCCATCCTGGTATAGCAATAGTTGTGAACTCCTTTTGTTTGCTACCTACAACAAGTTTACCACTTGTAATGTATGGGGTTAATATACTCATAGCACCATTAAAGAAGAATGTAGCATTGTTATCATCTGGTGATCCACCAAATAATTCGATGTTGAAAGGACCTTTCCCATCTTTAAGACCAAGTTTAGTCTCAATATATTGGCCCTGAATAACTCCAACCTTGAAATTGTCAAAGGTTGCATAATAATCTACGTTTGAGGTTTTCATAATTAATCGATCATAAGCTACAACTTTAATGCCGTTATCTCCTGCTTTTTTAAGAACATCTGTTAGAGCTGATCCATCAATAGCAGCAATTACAAGGACTTTACATCCCAAAGTTATCATGTTTTCAATCCCTTGAACCTGTGTGTTAACATCATTGTTTGCATATTGCAACTCAACTTTGTAACCCTTAGCTTCCAATTGCTTCTTCATGTTAGTACCATCTTGGTTCCAACGCTGAAGGGACTGTGTTGGCATAGAAACACCAATAAGTTTTACTTTAGATGTTGTACTTTTAGTGCCTCCTACTTTACAACCAGCTAGACTTAAACACATAATTATAGTCATTATTGCAGCGATAAGTTTTTTCATAAATTTTCCCCCTTAAATTAATATTTCTTAATGTCATATTACTATATGTATACGTTTAACCCAACGTAATTATATGCTAATAACTAATCAAATACTGCTGAGTTAATAAATATAAATGCTATAGTAAAGCAAGAAAATGCTATTTTGATTTAAATTCTGATGGACTGAGTCCCGCATATTTTTTAAACACCTTGCTGAAATAATTGGGGTCACTATAACCAACTAAATAACAAACTTCTTTGATACTCATTATATCGTTTTTAAGAAGTTCTTTTGCTTTGTTTGTTCTAACTATATTGATGTAATCAGAAAAATTACATCCTACAATCTCTTTGAAGGATCTACTAAAGTAGTAAGCACTCAAGTTAAATTTTGCTGAGGTTTTTTCAAGATCTATTTCTTCTTGAAGGTTGTCTATAATATATTGCTCTACTGCTTTAAAAAGAGCAACTTTTTCCCCTTCAGCATATCCTAGATTTTCAGCTTTAACTATATCTCCAAAATAAACAATCTTATTACTATCTGATATATGTTCTAAGGAAGTGCAAGCTTCCTCATAAGATTGGGAAAGCTGCTCCAAACTACTACGAAAGACACCAATTCCTAGGTTAAGGGATACATTAAAAACTTTTTTTACTTCTCGCCTGATAGCTTCCGCAAGACTAATGGAGTTGAATTTCACGCTATCTTCTTCTAAATCACCATTTATTTGAATAAAATAAACGAATTTTTTTGTGAAGAGGTAACTTCCAATAGCTCTAGATCTATGATTAATGTATTCCTTTATAAATTCACCAACCTGAAATTTAAAATTCTCCTCCAAAATGAGATCCTTTAACTCAGCTACAATAGAATAACCATTTTTAAAATCTAAATTTAGATATTTCAAGTAGGTTTCAAAATCTATTAAATGAAGGTTATTATTAATAATTGAATAACTTAATTCATTCTCTAAAATTGGAATTAGGTTATAAAGCTTTTCCTGGTTCTCAATTTCACTTCGTCTTTTCTCCTTTTCATTGTTAACAAAGCTCACTGCTTCTGTTATTTTTTCTATAATATCCACCTTGCTGAAGGGTTTTAAAATATACTGTTTTACATTATATTTTACAGCTTCTATTGCAAAGTCAAAATAATCGTAAGCGGTAAGAATTATAATATAAGTATTAGGTAGAAATTTATTAATTTCTTGAGTAGCCTTAAGCCCATTTATACCTGGCATTTTTATATCACTGATAATAATATCAGGTCTAAATCGTTCTGACATTTCTATTGCTTCTCTTCCATTTCGTGCCTCATATATTTCAAACATGTCCTTAAATTCTGTAGTTATCATATTAACTATTGAATCTCTATCATATTTTTCATCATCAGCTATCAGTAAATTTAACATATATTTTTCATCTCCTTTATAGGAATTTTCAAATAAACCTTTGTACCAATACCTTCCTCACTTTCTATATTAAAAATATCTTTTTCCTCATAAATAAGCTCAAGCCTTCGAACTACACTTCTTATGCCGATACTAGTGGTGTGACCAGTATGTAGTAGTTCCGTTTCCTCAGAAATGATTTTATTTAAGGTTACTTTATCTATACCACATCCATTATCCTCAATCAGCACCGTGCAGAAATCACCTTGCTCATAAATATCTATATTGATAATTCCGCCCTCTTCTTTAGGTTCTATACCATGTATAAATGCGTTTTCAACAAAAGGCTGGAGCGTCATCCCTGGAACCATTACTTTGCTCAAATCTCCTCTAATTCGAAGATTAAATTTAATTCTTTCCTCATATCTGAGCTCTTGGATAAACATATATTGCTTAACTACATTAACCTCTTCCTCCAAAGATGCGTTTCTGTCCATCATTCTCAGGCTGTACCTAAGTATTCCTGAAACGGAGGTAATAAGACTTTCTGTTTGCAGAGCATTTTCCTTTATTGCAGTCTGATTGATACAATTAAGAGTATTAAATAAAAAATGGGGATTAATTTGGGATTGTAAAACTTTAAGTTGAGATTGCTTTAGAGCATTCTGATATTTCAACAAATTCATTTCCTCATTCCTTAATTTTAACTCTAGCTCAGCATTTTCCTTTATAGAGTTTATATATTTTTTCACATCATTTATCATTTTACTGAAGGCCTCGGATAATATATCAATTTCATAGATGTTAATCTTCTTGCCCTTATAAAAGGAAAAATCACCATTGGATACTTTTTTCGATGTATCTACCAATTCATGAAGTTTTCCTAATATGTCTTTAAGAAATAATACGGTATACACTAAGCTTATTAACAGAGCAGTGATTATATAAATTATTAGTACTTTATATATATAATTTTCTTTTTCTTTAAACTTACTATAAACTTGATTATTATAACGTAGATAACTGTCACTTAATTTTGAAATGAAAGTATTACAATAAGAGAAAATATCCTTAGATGAAATATAATCATCATAATATAAATCAATTCCGCCTTGATTAGATAAAATTTTAAGAGTAGCATCGCCTGAGGTTTTATAACTTCTTAAGGAATTTAATAAGTCTCTTAATATATATCTGCTTTCAAGATCTGAATTATCTTGAAGGGATATTACAGCATTTATTGCTTTTGAATAGTTCTTCTCATAAAGATCTTTACTTTGGCTGGAATTTACCAGAATATAATTGTTATAATTTTTAAAAGAATCATTAAGATAGTTTTCAATCTGATTTGTAGTACTCATTTTATTTAGCATAATATCATAAGTGTTAGTTATTTGTTTACTAATGATTAAGGATACAACACTATTAGTAGATATTGGTATGATTATAATAATTACAAAAATAATAAACTTTCTTTTTAAGCTACTTGTTTTCATTATTACTATCCTCTTGACCTTTCATATATTCTAAAAGATTATCCTTGCTAACTACCATAACATCAGTAAGAAATATACCTGTTGTAGTCTTGCCCTCCAAATTATCCATTATAATATTTACTGCCTTATAGCCCATATCATATGGTTTTTGTACTATCGTAGATGAAATAACTCCATTTTTTATATAATCTAGGGTCTCAGGCAAATCATCAAAACATACAATCTTTACCTTTCCATTGAGCCCCATACTGTTTAATGCCTTAGCTGCACCTTGACCATCTAATGCTGAAGTGCAAAATATAGCTTTAATATCTTTGTCTTTCGTAACAATTTTTTTAGCTGCCAGCTCTGCTTCTAATAGATAGGAGTCTGATGATTCAATATCGGATATAATAATTTTGGAATCACTTTTTATATAATCAGTAAATCCTTTTACCCTCTCAATCTGGTTCTTAACACTTTCTCCCCCCATAATAATTCCAACATTTCCATTAGAGCCAATTTGTCTAATCATTTCTTTAGCACCCATGATACCAGCCGCCACGTTGTCTGTACCAACGTAAGCTAAACGTTTACTATTTTCTGCATCTGAGTCAACTGTTACAATTGGAATACCCCCGGTAATTACTTTATCAATTATAGGCTTGTACCTATCTTCATCTTGAACGTAAGCAATAATTCCACTTACCTTAGCCGCGTAGGCTGAATTTATAAATTTTATTCCTTCTTCCACACTGGCTGTGTCAGGTCCTTCAAAATCAATAATTGCATTTCTTTGTTTAGCTGCTTTTTCTGCGCCAAGTTTTATATATTGCCAATAAGGATTTGAGTATACATGGCAAATAAGTGTTATCTTAGGCTTGATTTTTTCAGATATAATTTTAGGTGTTTGTAGACTGGTAAGAAGTAACACGTTGAATATCACGAAGAAAAGGATTATTAAAAAATATCTTGAAAACTTTAGAAGATTATTCACTTGTTTCCACCCCTGATAAATATATTTATAAAAATATGTATGTATTAATATTATAGAATTAAAATTCAAATAACTCCAATACTTTATTTAATCTTCTAATTTTTTTAACAAAAATTAAAGTGATATCTATTATAAAATAAATATCACTTTAATTTCATATACATTGTTATTAACCTTTAGTAAACAAATAATCTTTCCATACTGGGCTATTTTTAATCATATTTGCCTCCACTGCCTCATAAGGAATAGCCATCTCTAGGTGGTCCCCAATTGCATGTGGAACTTCAATGCTTAGTATGACCCCATACTTAGTCAATTTGTAATTTGCATCATTTTTTTGAAATAAATCCACTAAATCTTTATTAGAGTATTGGCTTTCAATAGTTTCTTTAAGATTAACGCCGGATTTTTCCAAATCCAAATCATCTCTAGAGTTTGAATAAATACCTGATTTAAATGCTTCAACAAAGTGATCATCAATGATAAAAATATCTTTTAAAGGCAAGGTATCAACTTCACTCAATGTAGTGTTTTGGGTATGATATATATTAACTGGATAAGCAGCTTTTTCAAAATAAGAGGTTCCTTGATAGGAAATGCTGAGTACCTTGTTATCGTCCCCCCCCCAGTTCATATTTCAAATCCAGAGAATAAGTACCCATATCCTCTGCTCCCATTCTAAGTGATTCCAATTCTGTTTTAATATTTTCCTGTATAACTTTATTTACCAAATCCGCCTTAGTTGGATTGCTTGCCTTGTTAAGCTGTGGGAATTCTATACTGATTCCCTTCTCTGTATAGGTTTCATTAAAAAAACTATAAGTAAAATCTGCTTTTTCTTCAGAAGTGTTATTTCCCACAACACTTGCATCTTTACTGCCAGCAGATTCTACCGCCATCACATCTGATGATGTTTCCTTTACCTTACATGCAACAAGACTTGTAGCTAGTATGAAAATGATCGCTAGTACCAAGCTTTTTTCAATTTTTTTCATGTTTAGCCTCCATACTCTTTATATTATAAAAAATAAATACACTGACTTCTGCAGCTAAATAGACAAACAAACAGCCTTGATGCCTTGTAAATAGAGGCTTTAAGTCTGTTTGTTTTTGTCATAAAGTCTTAGTGTAACAGGACTTTTTTGACCATTCCTAAATATTTTTTTATTTCTCCTAGAGTAAGCATTTTTTTGCTGAAATCTATGTTTAAATTTTCTCCAATGTCTTTTAATACTTCGTCATAATAAGCAAACAGGTAGTAGTTCTGTTTTACATGTGAGCATTCTGCTTTTGAAAGACTTTCTAAGATTCTTGTAATGCTGTATTTGTGTTCTGTTTTCATTTCAAGTATTCTTGCAATGACCAATTCGAAGCAGGAGCAAGAAGTCTAGAAAATACTAGCATCATCATAATGGTATCAGCATCATATTCTTCCTTGGAATGACGTTGTCGGTTAGTAAGGAATGTATGAATACCCAATTCGTGATAAATCTTGCTGAGTGCAGCATAACCGAAATTTTTCCTAGAATCCGAATTTAATTCAAGCATTTCATTTTTAGCGATGGAAAAGGTAATGTCAGCATTGCCTTGCAAACGCTGCTCATCCATTTGATTAGCTTCATTAGTAAAAAAGACTATAGGATCATCATATTCTTTCTCAAGTTCATCTAAATATCCAAGTGATTTAACTGTAATGGCATTAGCCCGTTTTTTATT
The DNA here is from genome assembly GCA_036507955.1 of Clostridiaceae bacterium. GTDB lineage: Bacteria > Bacillota > Clostridia > Clostridiales > Clostridiaceae > DATCIH01. The sequence goes on from DATCIH010000116.1 coordinate 84,654, forward strand.
TTTATCCCAATAACTTTGGACGATTGAAAGGTAGGTACGACCAGTTTTTTTTAGTAACTTTTCTAAGGTACATAAGCATCTCATATAAATAACAATAATTAATATACTAATTATACCATAATATCCTATATATGTTGAGCATATTATGACATATAATTTAAATAAAAATACCCGAAACCACCAGTAAAATCAGTGGATTCGGGTTATACTAATCTAAATTTTGCTGCAAAACTATGGAGAATAAATTAAAAAGCTAAAGTTCTAGAAGGTTAATAAAGAATTGACATAGTATATTATATATTATATATTTATAGAGTATATAATATATGAATAATATGCACGCTATATCTATTAATTGGTATATATTATATTTAATGGTGTTATAAAAAAGTGATTACTTTATCAATGAAACAAATTAAAAGTAGCCTAATAAAGAGACAATAAGGAATAATGGTATTGAAGCAGATACATTGAAAAATGAAGGCTTGGGTACAAGTGTCACCGTTACCAAAATGACTTGATCAGGGTTTCGTCCAAGCTTGCTCTCCATACTCTCTATAGGTTATAGGAAAATAGATGACATAGGAAGTCCACCTACTCCGCCAGGTTACATATGGCCTATTTCATTGCTTATGCAAGCATTAGCATCTAATAGTAATGATAAAATTAAAACGTAATTGAAATTTCAGAAGAAACAGATGCAGAGCTAATTTAACAAATAGTATTCTTCTTATCTTAAATACATGTAATATACTCCATGTAGAGGCTTCATTTGAGTAGTTTTGGTGAATAATATTTATTAAGAAAGAGGGGATATCTTGTATAATTTCTTGATAGTGGATGATGAAAAAATAGAAAGAGATGGTATAAAATTCTTAATTAATAAGTATAAGTTTGAAATAAATATATTAGAAGCTCAAAATGGTGAAAAAGCATTGAATCTAATAAAGAGTAATCATGTTGATATTTTATTTACAGATATTAGAATGCCTTTTATGGACGGATTAGAACTAGCTAAAAGGGCTAAAGTTTGCAATCGTGATATCAAAATAATATTTTATACTGCATATAGTGATTTTGAATATGCAAAAAAGGCCATAACAATAGGTGTTGTAGACTATATTTTGAAGCCAGTTAATGTGAAGGAATTTATAGAAGTTGTAAATGGTATTATAGAGAAATGTATAAATGAGGAGAAAGAGAAGAAAAATCATGAACAAATAATAAAAGGAATTGATATTGGAATTAAATACGAAAAGGTAAAAATACTGTTTAACCTTATTAATGGGATTAATATTAATAATATGATAGATAAAGATGAATTACCATTTAATAAAGAATTTATTAATAAATATACGAGAATGATTATTCTGGACTTTAAAAATAAGTTTCTTGAAAACAATTTCATTGATATTCATCCAAAGATAGAAAAAATTATAGGTTATGATTATGAATATATAGATTTAAATCAATATCAAGGTATTATATTTTTAAAAGACGATAAACTAAGCAATGATGAACTGGAAGAAATGGCTGAAAGTATAATAGAACAAATAAATAAAGATAACAAATGCCCGGTTTGTATAGTATTTAGCAGATATATTAATAACTCCGACAATATATACGAAGAATATTGCAATATGGAACAGGTAATGGAATATAAATTTTTTTTAGGTGATAATTCTATTATATTTACTGACAAGCATTATGTCAAAAATAGTAATGAGGATATAAATATAAAGAGCAATTTAAATAATATTTATGCTTATATAAAAAAGAATGACTACTATAGTGCTGAGAGAAATCTGGAACTTTTGATTAAAGAGATTAAAGAACAAAGTAATAATTCGCCTGCATATGTAAAATTCATTTTTGGTGATATATTAACTAAGATAATTCAAAGTACTCAAAATTTAGAAAACGACTATATAAAAAAATGCGTAGAAATAGTATATAAAAGCTGTAACCTATATGAAATAGCTAGCACACTTACCTCAGTATTGCAAACTTTAGAGAATATAAAAATGTCCCAAGCTAAACAATTAAATAGTAAAGCTGTTGAGGAAGTTAAACAGATTATAGAAAAAAACTATTCAGCAGATATCAGCTTAGAATTTCTGGCAGGAAGTGTATATTTTACAACAAGCTATTTAAGCTATCTTTTTAAAAAAGAAGTAGGTACGAGTCTTATAAAATATATCACTTCCTTTAGGCTAAATAAAGCAAAAGAATTGTTAGAAAACACAAATATGAAAATAGTAGATATTTGCAAAAGCGTGGGATATACAAATGTTTCTTATTTTATTTTGAACTTTAAGGGCTATTTTGGTGTTAGTCCGTCAAAATATAGAAATAAGGAGGTTATAGATTGAAGGCACTTATTCAGAGTTTTAAAAATCTTAAATTTAGAAGCAAATTACTTTTATCTTATATTGTAGTTATTATAATTCCAATATTAATATTAGGATTATACAGTTATAAACAATCTGAAAAGCTTTTACTTCAGCAAGCAAACCAGGGGCTAAGAGATTCCATAATACAAATTGCAGATAATTTAAGTTATAAGCTTAATAGATATAATAATGTTGCAGATAATATTGCTTATAATAAGGGAGTTATGACTGCATTTAACGAAGTGTATTATAATAATTATGATATTTATTATAATCTAACTAATGTAATTGTACCTTTCTTTAATACACTTCAATTTATAAATCAGGATATAAAGAAATTTACTGTTTATACTGGAACAAATATAGAAAGCTATGGAGACATTGTCATACCAATTAAAGATGCAAAGCTTCAGCCCTGGTATGAAGAAGCAATGCGCAGTTTAGTACTAACATGGTACAGAAATGGAGACAATTTATTTGGAGTTCGGAGACTTGTTAATTTAGGAGGAGAATCAAAAAATAATATTCTTTATATTGAAGTAGATTATTATGATATTTTTAATAGCTTTGATAATATTTTATCAAATGAATATGGTGTTTTTGTTGTTGATAGTAAAAGAAATATATTATATTCGTATGACGATATTAAAAATAAGAAATCAGCTATAGATAAAAATAGCATTATGAGCCTTAAAAAAAATAATTATTATTTAAATGGAGTAAATTATTCAGTAATAAAATATACGATGGATACAGAAAATCTGATAGTATATTTTTATAGACCTCTAAATTTAGTATCTATTGATGCAAGCAATATAACAAGGGCTACTATTCTTATAATTTTAATATGTCTAGCAATACTTATACTAATAATTTGGATATTTACACAAACCTTTGTAAACCGTATTGATAAACTTAATAGAAAGTTAAAGTTGGTTGAAGATGGGGATCTATCGATTAAAGTATATAGTAATACTAAAGATGAAATTGGCATGCTAACCAATAGCTTTGCAAGAATGTTGAAAAAAATTAATGAACTCATAAGCGAAGTATATCTGAGCGAAATTGTACAAAAAGGAGCTGAAATGAAAGCTCTACAAGCTCAGATAAATCCTCATTTTCTTTACAATTCGTTATCCCTAATAAACTGGAAGGCAATCAGTATTGATAATCTTGAGATAAGTGAGATTGTCACTGCGTTATCAAAGTTTTATAGAACTACATTAAATAAAGGTAAAAATATAATATCTATAAGAGATGAAATCGAAAATACAAAAGCATATATTCAAATTCAATCCATTATGCATGATTATAGCTTTGACATTGTTTATGATATTGATGAAGATATATTTTGTTATTACATGATAAATATAATATTTCAACCTATTGTGGAAAACGCTATAATTCATGGAATAGATTGTAAGACAGAAGGCAGAGGTAGTCTAAAAATAACAGGACATTTTAATGCTGATAATATTGAATTTATGGTTGTAGATAATGGTTGTGGAATGACAGAAGAAACAGCTAAAAAAATACTAGTGACAACCTCAAATGGTTATGGGCTAAAAAATGTTCAGGATAGAATTAAACTTCTTTTTGGAGATGAATATGGAATTTACATAGAGAGTATTGTAGACAAAGGAACTAAAGTTAAAATTATTATCCCTAAGTTATCTTCTAGTACAACCGATTTGTAAAACATAAAAAACTGTTATAAATCTAAAATTTTTATTATATTATGTAAACGAATATCATGATACTATAACCCTGTAAGCTAAATTCTTCAAATAGATATAATAAGGGTTGTCCTCTAAGGTCAATTTTGTTGTTTGAAATATAAATTCGACTAAAGCTGGGATAATTCTTTTGTATATATGGTTGTAACTGCTTGGAATTACTTAGTTTCAGGTTATGTAATCAACTAAATAAAATTATATAAATGGAGGAATTATTATGTTAAAGATTGCTATGTTGAGTAAATGGCATGTTCATGCACAAGGTTATGCAGAAATGTTGAAGGAGTATAAGGATGTAGAGATTACAGCGGTTTGGGATGAGGTACCAGAAAGAGGACGAGAGTGGGCAAAAACCTTAAATGTTGATTTTGAAGAGGACTTGAATAAAATTCTTGGAAGACAGGATGTTGAAGCAGTTGTAATTTGTGCACCAACTAGTATGCATGCAGAAATAATGATTGCAGCAGCTAAAGCTGGTAAACATATATTTACGGAAAAAGCTATGGCTTTAACAAAAAAAGAATGTGAAAAAGTAACTGTAGAAATTGAGAAAGCAGGAGTTAAATTTGGTATTTGTTTTCCTGCTCGTACAAGACCAGCCAATCTGTATGCAAAAAAGGTTATTGATGAAGGTTTGCTTGGTAAAATAACACTTTTAAGAATTAGGAATGGACATGATGGTGCTTTAAATAATTGGCTACCGGACTATTGGTATGATGAGAGTATGGCAGGTGGTGGTGCTATGATGGATCTTGGATGTCATCCTATGTATCTGGCTAGCTGGATTTTAGGTAAGCCAAAGAGGATATCATCAATGTTTAGTTACTTTACTGATAGAACCGTTGAAGATAATTCAGTATGTACTATTGAGTTTGAAGATAAAGCTGTTGCTATATTGGAAACCAGTCTTGTTACTTATAATACGCCCGCAATGTTCGAAGTTTATGGAACAGAGGGAAGCTTAATAATTTGTGGTGACAACATTAAATTAATTTCTAAAAAGATGGACAAACAATTCGCTGGTTGGGTAACACCTACAAAATTACCAGAAGAATTGCCACATTCCATAAGACAGTGGGTTGATGGAATAAAGAAAAATACACCTATTATTTTTGATACAGTAGCTGCAATAAAGCTTACAGAACTTTTAGAAGCTGCATACATAGCTCATAAAGAAAAAAGAGAAGTAACATTTGAATAAATTAAATTAAGCTATAAATGGAGGAGTTAATACAATGGGAAAGAAATTAAGAGTAGGTATAATTGGAACTGGTGGTATTGCCCAGGTACATATGAAAGCTTATCAAACTTTTGATGATGTAGAAATTGTGGGTGGAGCAGATATAGTACCAGGTAAATCAAGGGAATTTCTTGATAAATATAATTTAACCAATGCTAAAGCTTTTGATAGTGCAGCAGAATTAATTAAGAATGTTGAAATGGACGCAGTAAGCGTTTGTACTTATAATACAACCCATGCTGAAAATGTTATTATGGCTCTTGAGGCAGGATTACATGTACAATGCGAAAAACCTATGTCCTTCACATTACAAGAATCAGTAGATATGGTTAAGGCATCAAGAAAAGCTAATAGAATGTTAACAATAGGTTTTCAACCTCGTTATGATAGGAATCGTAAAAGAGTTGATGATATCATAAACTCAGGCGCTTTAGGAAAAATATATTATATCCAAAGTGGTGGCGGACGTAGACGTGGTATTCCTGGTGGTACTTTCGTAGATGTAGACAAGGCAGGTTTTGGTTGCTTAGGAGATATAGGATGCTATTCTATAGATGAATGTCTTCATGCAGTTAAATATCCAAAACCAATATCCGTATCAGCAACAGCATCTAATTATTTTGGAACAAATCCAAAATATTTTGACGCTGTAGTTCCTTTTAAGGTTGACGATTTCTCAGTTGCATTAGTCCGAATGGAAAATGATTTAACATTTATGTTTAGACAATCCTGGGCAATGCATGCTGATACTTTAGGCGATACTTTATGGCTTGGTACTGAAGGAGCAATTAAAATAAAAAGCGAATTTGACTATGCTAATAAACCATCCCGTATCATGTATTTCACTGATGTAAATGGTCAAAATGTTGATAGCTTTGTATTACCATCCTACCCATTTAATGCTTATGATGGTCCTGAAGAAAAAGATATATTCAGAGCTAAAATCCGTGATTTCTGTGATGCAGTTATTCAAGGAAGACCAGCTCCAATTCCAGGAGAAGAAATAATATACAATCAAGCAATATGTGATGGAATCTATCGTTCCAGCAAATTGAATAGAGAAGTTGAGATAGTGATACCTAGTCTAGATTAATCGCACAGTTTTCATTTTATTATCAAATACAAGGTAAAGGAGAAGCAGCTACATATGAAAGGATTTATTACAGATATACAACATTTTTCGGTGCATGACGGTTCTGGAATTAGAACAACTGTGTTTTTAAAAGGCTGTAATCTAAGGTGCTTCTGGTGTCACAATCCAGAGACCTTAGCTCCTTTTCCTGAATTACAGATATTTCCAGAAAAGTGCATCGGCTGTGGAGAATGTATAAAGGTTTGCACAAATAATGCTCATGGAATAATTAACAATCAAAAAGTGTTCAGTCGTGAGAAATGTAAAGGTTGTGGAGCCTGCTCTAAGGTTTGTTATTCCGGAGCTCTTAAATTAATTGGCAAAGAGATAACAGCTGAAAAGGTTTTGGAGGATGTCCTTCTTGACAGTGATTTCTACAAAACTTCAGGTGGTGGTGTAACTATTTCAGGTGGAGAGCCATTATTTCAGAGCACTTTTACTTATGAAATTTTAAGACTGTGCAAAGAAAAAGGAATATCAACTGCAATAGAAAGTAATATGTGCTGGCCATGGGAAGTAGTGAAGCCTGTCTTGAGCGTAACAGACCTTGTTATGATGGATATAAAATTATTTGACGATGAATTGCACAGGAAAGTAACTGGAATGTCAAATAAACTTATTCTTGAAAATGTTAATAGACTCTCTGTGGAAAAAATTCCAGTGATAATAAGAACTCCAGTGATACCTGGTGTAAACGACAATGAGAAGGAAATTAAAAGCATTGCAGAATTTATTATGAATTTTGAAAATGTTCTTTATTATGAGCTCTTACCATATCATCCGTTAGGCACGGCAAAGTACAAAAGTTTAGGTATGGATTATAATACCCCAAGGTTAGAGCCACCTGATAATGCGAAGATGAAGTTTCTAAAGCAAGTTGCTAAAAGTACTGGTATAAAGATGAGGTAAATGTATGTAAAGGAGGCTTATTTTAATGCTTGATAATAATTTAAATTATTCCGAATGTTTAAAGGTTCTTACTTCAAAAAAACTGAAGCAGACCGCTGAAAAAGTTAAAAAATTAGGATATATGGATGAAGATGATTATGGAACTGTACCAACCCCTGAAAATTTTTCTTGGGAGCCAACACCTAATCATCCTAACGGTTCTTTTTATGGTAATGATGGCTGGGCTAAAAATTTTAGCGAGCTTATGAAAGTATGTCCAGTATATATTGACCCACAGGATGCTCTTGCAGGTAGATGGTCAATGTTTTTATCTAGGTCTCGTAAAGTCAAATGTAGGCCTGAGGATGACTTTTCATTTCTAAAGGAGGATCAGGAAAAGTACAATATTGATTCTGGAATTGGAGCTGATAGTCATTTTGCTCCTGATTATAAGATAGGTCTTGAACTAGGATGGAAAGGACTTTTAGAAAAGGTTAGGTATTATAGTAATATAAATGAAAATAGCAATCAGGGTTTTTATAAGGCTGAAGAAGATACTATAATAGCTGTTCAAACATGGATTAAGCGAACGATAGATGAGATTTATCGCTTAGAGATAATAGAAAGTAGAATGGACTTTAAGACTAATTTAGAAAACATGGCAATAGCAAATGAATGGGTGATTGATAATCCTCCACGAACACTTAGAGAAGCTTGTCAATGGATAGCATGGTTTAACATGGTTTCACGTACCTTTAATCGTGATGGAGCAGGTGGTCAACTTGATGAATTGCTTCGACCTTATTATGAAAAAGATCTTTCTGAAGGGCTGATTAATGATGAGGACGCAATATTCTATATAGCTTGCCTTTTATTAAATGATTCACATTATTATCAATTGGGTGGGCCAGATATTACGGGAAAAGATCTAACAAGCCCTATATCATTTCTAATATTAGAAGCAGCACATAAAATAAACTGCCCTAATAATCTTACAATAAGGGTACATGATGGCTTGAACAGAGAATTTTATCTTAAATCAGTAAAGTACTTATTTGAGGATAAGATGGGTTGGCCAAGATATTGTGGAGATAAAGGTCTTAATGAAGGCTTTATGAAAAATGGTTATTCAATTGAACTCGCAAGGCAGAGAATCGCAGTAGGTTGTAATTGGATGAGTTTACCTGGCAGAGAATACACTATGAATGATTGTGTGAAAATAAATACTGCAAAAGTTTTTGAGGTTGCTTTTAGTGAAATGCTTGAGGACAAAAGCAAAGAGTATTCAGTAGAAAGATTGTGGGAATACTTTGAGAAGCATCTTAGGAAAGCAGTTTTATGTACAGCTCGAGGTATAGATTTTCAACTTGCACATCAAAAGGATAATTCTCCTGAATTACTAATGAATCTATTGTGTCATGGACCTATTGAAAAGGGAAGAGATGTTACTGATTGTGGCGTTGAGTACTATAATATGTGCATAGACGGAGTAGCATTAGCTACTGTAGCAGATTCTTTTGCTGCACTTGAGCAGAGGATTGAAGCTGAGAAAGTATTAACTTGGGAAGAAATAATAGAATCTCTAAAAAATAATTATGCTTCTCCAAAAGATGCTCGTATAAGACTAATGATGAAATCAAGTGACAAATATGGTCAGGGCAATTCACTTGGTGACAAATGCGCGGATAGGGTATCAAAGTTATTTACAGATATTGTTAAGGAAAAAACTACTCCGAATGGATATAACTTGATACCAGGGTGGTTTTCTTGGTCAAGAACTATAACCTATGGTAAAAATGTAGGGGCAACTCCAAATGGCAGATATGCTGGAGATCCAGTATCCCATGGAGCAAACCCTGAGCCTGGCTTCCAAAAGGAATCAGCTCCAACAGCTATGGCAAGAGCAATAGCAAGAATACAACCAGGTTATGGTAATACTGCACCTATACAGCTTGAACTTGATCCTGGGCTTGGATTAGAAGAAGACGGTATTGAAAAGATTGCAAGCCTTATAGAAACACATTTTAAGCTTGGTGGCACTTTATTTAATATCAACGTAATTAATGCTGATCAAATTCTTAAAGCACATAAAGATCCTTGGAAATATCCAGAACTTGTAGTGCGTGTTACTGGGTTTACAGCATATTTTGCAGCACTTTCTCCAGAATTTAGACAGCTTGTGGTAGATAGAATTATTAGAGGATAGATAAAGTATAAAGAAATAGCAAGTATTAGAAGTACTTGCTATTTCTTTATACTTATATAATGCTTATTTCGGTTTCAGAATTTGAGCCGATTTATGCTACCATCCCAAAGTATAACCTTATCTGATGGTAGCCATAGGCTTCTCAATTTCTGAAATTACATCTGGTAGTTAATACCTTTTATTAATTAAATTCTCTATTAGAACCATTTTACCAATTTTACAGCATGGACAAAAATTAATGTCCTTACCTATTAACTTTAAAAGTATCTCAGCTATAGTTAATTTTTATAGGTATCACTCTTGTCCTGTTACCGCTATATAAACCCAATCTAGTTCTACTCCTTTACTGATCCCATTACTATTCCAGTAATAAAATATTTCTGCAAGAAAGGATATATTAAGAGTAGTGGAATTGTTGAAACAACAATTTTCGCACTATTTAATGTTCTATTTGAAATCTCTGCAAATCTTTTAATATCTTCAGGATTTGTCAAGTTTAACGTTGAGACTTGAACTGTGAGCTGTTGAATATATGTTTGAAGTGGATATTTTGCTGGTGAACTCATAAGTATCAATCCATGAAAAAAATCATTCCAATGTCCAACAACGCAGAATAATGTTATAGTAGCAAGAGCTGGAAGAGAAATTGGTACATATATTTTAAACATTGTATACCATGGGCCTGCACCATCAACTACTGCAGCCTCTTCAAGAGACTTTGGTACACTTCTGAAAAAATTCATAAGTAAAATAACATTAAATATGGGTACTGCTCCTGGTATTACTAATGCCCATATCGTATTTAATAAATGAAGATTTTTTATTGTTAAATACCAAGGAATTAATCCGCCATTAAACAGCATAGTAAATACTATGAACCACATATATATATTTCTATATTTAAATTGTCTAACTTCCTTAGATAATGGATAAGCCATAAGTATAGTTAAAAACATATTTATAGCTCCACCAAGTATAACTCTTTGAATAGATATACCAAAAGATACAAAAAATTGTTTATCACTAAGTAGTGTCTTATATGATGAAAGATTAAATTTTACGGGCCATAGATAAACCAGATTTCCTGCAGCTGATGCTTTAGAACTTAAAGAAACTGCTACTATATTAATCAAGGGAGCTAAGCACACAAATGTAATTATAATTATTATAAACCATATTAATGCATCAGCTATTTTACTACCAAAAGTTTTAGATCTTAACATTTTCCGCCCTCCTAAAATATTCTATAATTAGCATATTTATCTGCAAGTTTATATGAAATAATTATTAAAAGAAAACTTACCACTGATTTTAATAATCCTACTGCGGTCCCGAAGCTCCACTGCAATTGTACCAAGCCCACTCTATACACATAAGTATCTATTATATCTGCTGTTTTATAAACAAGAGGATTATAAAGATTAAAAACTTGATCAAAACCAGCATTTAAAACATTACCTAAACTAAGTGTGGCCATTAATATAATAGTTGGTGCAATACAAGGAATTGTTATATGAAGTAATTGTTTGAATCTATTTGCTCCATCTATTGCTGTAGCTTCATATAAGCCAGGATCAACCCCTGTTAAAGCGGCAAGATAAATAACAGTACTAAATCCAAATTCCTTCCACACATCAGTTATGATTAGTATAGGTCTAAACCACGTATTACTTGCTAAAAACATTATTGGACTTGCGCCAAAAATATGAGTAAGTTGATTAATAGGACCATCAAAGGAAAAAATATTCATAACAACTGAAGCTAAAATTACCCAAGATAAAAAATGAGGTAGATATATTATAGTTTGTACAGTTTTCTTAAATTTTACAACTCTAACTTCATTTAGTAGTAATGCTATAATGACAGGTATAATCATTCCTGCTATAATTTTTAAAACTGCTATAATAATTGTATTGGAGAATATTTCCATACTATCCGGTAAAGAGAACATATATTTAAAATTATCTAACCCTACCAATTTTGAGCCAAAAATTCCTTTGGCAGGAATATAATTTTGAAAGGCCATTATTATACCAAACATAGGTATAATTGAAAATATTATTAGGATTATAATCCCAGGGAATAGCATTAGATGATAATTAATTTGATTTTTTTTATTTCCCATTCAATTTACTCCTTTCAATGCTACAAATAAAGTACAGGAAATCCTGTACTTTATTCGTTATATCTTATTTCTTTATTGCTGCATTAACTTCTTTTGTTATAACATCTCCACCTTGATCTTTCCACGCTTGGGCAAATTTATCAAAATCACTTACAGGTGACTGCCCTACAACAATTTTTAGTAGGCTTTCACTTTCAAGTTTTTGTAAATTTGCCCACTTTGTTTCCATGGTAGGAGTTACTCCAAGGAAAACAGGATCGTGATAAACTATGAGATTACTACCCACAGCTTGCTGCCCGTCCCATCTTGTAGTGGCAGTAGCCCATATTGCTGCATTAGCGCCAGGATTAGCTAAATTAGTATTAAAATCCGCATAAATTTGTTTATAATCTACTCTCATCTTCGCATCAGATTTAGTATCGATAGCCTCTTTTAATTGATTGTAACATCTTACTAAAACATCATTGTAATCTATTTGTAAGTTTATAGGAATGCAACCCCAGTCAACTCCCAAACCCTTATAGTAATCAAGAGTAGTTGGATCAATTTTTCTTAAAGAATCATTTTCAACATTAAGAACCTTAACAATTGCTTCTGGATGTGCATAACCTTTTCTTACTACAAGAAATCCATTTACTGGATCCTGAGAATAAAAATTTAATTTACCATTAGTGTCCAATGGAGCAACAAAAGGCTTCCAATCTGCCTTAGGATTAGCTTTTACTGCATCTGTCATTACATCATATGGTGCCCACCAAGGTGCAAATAGTATTCCACATTGTCCAGAAACTACTAATGCATTCGTATCTGCAAGTGTTCTTACTGCAAATTGTTTATCTATTAAACCATTTTTGTACATATCACTGATTTTTGTAAGTCCCGCTTTCATTTCTGGTGCAACTGAACCATAATATGCATTGCCAGAACTATCTTTCATCCATTGTTTAGGGTACGCTCCGTATAAGCTAAAAATAGTATCTAAACCGTAAGCTGCATTATAAACTGTAAGAGCTGGAATAGCCGCTAATCCAATTGTTTTGCCAGGTGCATTTCCACCAGGATTCTTATCTATAAATTGCTTTGCTATGTTTTCTACATCCGCAATATTCGTTGGAGCTGGTAATCCTAACTTTGTAAGCCAATCTTGTCTTACCCACAAAAGATTTTGTTGTCCTCCAATACTAGTACCTGGTATTGCCATTAACTTACCATCGATTGTTGCCTGATCCAACAATCTTTGGCCATAAGAAGCATATTGTTCCTTTAAAAAAGGATTCAGAACCTTATCAAAAACAGTTGTAAGATCCTCTACTAGATTATTATCCACTAATTGTTTTAATGTCTTTCTGTCCGGAACGATCATAACATCGGGAATGGTTCCACTTGCTATAGCTAATGATACCTTCTGATTGTAAGCATCTCCACTTGCTTCCCAAGAATCAGTAAACGTTACATTAAGTTTTTCTTTTACATACTTAGTTTGCAAATTACTTAAATAAGTATCTCCAGCCGGAAAATGTGGATTAGGGCTTATACTCTTCCCCTGACTAAAAGTAACTGTAGTAGCATACTTTCCATATGGAGTCATAACTGAAGAATTGTCCACTGCTGATTTAGGTTTTTTTGTCGAAGTACAGCCTGACAGAAATGATGTAGCTAGTATTACTGACATCATTATTGAAAAGGTTTTCTTGATCATTAATATTACCCCCCTAAAAAATTTAGTTTACATAGATATCTTAATGCAAAATCTGTTTATATAATATAATAAGAATTATAGAAGTATAACAATTTTTTATGTTCTTAAGCCTAATTTTTATACCATCTAGTATTAAATTATATAAAAAGGCAATTATGCTTAATATTTAACCAACATAATTGCCTTTAAACCATTCATCAAAAAATATTCCTATATTCTGTAGGAGAAATTCCTACTACTTTTTTAAATACTTTACTAAAATAAGCGGGATCATCATATCCTACAAGTTCAGCCACTTGATATGTTTTGAACTTAATATCTTTAATTAATAATTTGGCCTTCTCAATTCTCACTTTAGTAAAATAGTCCACAAAATTCTCTCCAGTCTGGCTTTTAAAAAGATCACTAAGATAATTCGAATTTACATATACAATTTCCGCAATCTTGTTTAGGTTAATTTCCTCACTATAATGTTTTTCAATAAATCCCTTAACAATTTGTATTATACGCTTATCTCTACTTTTAATTGCTTTTATTTATAGAACATATAATTACGAGTCCACAATCATCAAAAAATGAACGTGACTTGTTATGTTATTAACAGATTCTTCAGCAATATTTCTAATAATAAAATTACTTATTTTTGTTTCTTCCATACCATTTTTGTAATTGTCACGGTAGACGTACTGGTTACCCAGTACACCCCGCACAGATCCCGGTGTGCGGAATTACCGCACCGGCCTCTTCAAATGAAAGATATTTCACCTGTGATTTTTTTTCAGTCGATGTGCTATTCGTAGTAGGTTTTGATGCTCCGCACCCAGCAAGTGTGGATGACACTACTAATGTGGTAACAACTACTGCAATCAATCTTTTTATTGCCATTTTTATTTCCCTCTTTAATTTGAACTAACTTAATCTTTCGATGCACCATACTCAACGTTAACGTAATTTAATTTTAGCATTTATAAAATCTAATATAAATGTATTATAGAATGATTTCTAATAATATATACAGATATTTTCAATTCTTTGTCAATTATTAAATATATGGAATTTTTTCTTTTATTTTGTATAAAAAATTGTTTAACTTATTATTAACTTTAACTGTTATTCATTGGGATCATCTTAATATAAATTAGATTTTTTAAACTCAAGCATTTCAAACTTTGCTTTCAACCCATAATGCTTCATTGGCGCTCAACTATCTGAAAAAAAAGAGTCCTCCTTTGATAAAATAGAGCGGTTTTACAACCGCAGTAAAATCAAAGGAGGACATAGTTTTTTTATCAATATTGGAGCAAATGTAGTCTTATAAAATTTAGATTAATACTCTCCTGCTACACACTGCTGAAGATGTTCCAGTGCCTGTTTGTTATAACGGCGTGGATTGTCTGTAAATTCAAGTTCAACCATAAGATCGCCTGCATATCCCACACTTTTCAGTGCTGCGATAACTGCTGTGAAATCTACAATACCACTGCCCGCAGGAATATTTCCCCGTGTTACAGAATCATTATCTTTACAGTGCATGTTAAAAATATTCTTTCCGCCGAGGATATAAATTGCCCACTCTGGGTCAATATGCTGAGTCACTAGGTGACTGGTATCAAGCTGAATACCAAAGTTTGGTTCATTGATATCCTTAATTGCTTGAAGCATTGCATGTGGAGTTGATATCATTGATAATACAAAGCACTCGATGGACATACGTAGTCCATATTTCTGAGCGATTTTAGCACCTTTTTTATATGTACTCGTGAGTGTATCCCAGTCCTTCTGATAATTGTAATCCGTTGGAAGATGAAAACCCACCTTCTCTGCGGGAGCGGAGTTTTTAAATTTCCATCCAGATGTGCCTTGGGGTGATGGTACAATTGTTGATATGATTTTACAACCTATCCACTGTGCTACCTGAGCGCATTTTTCGAAATATTTTAAATTGATTTCACGGTCAGCTTCATTTGGCTTATTCCAGTCACCAGACTGGAACACCAATACGTTGGGTTCAAGACCGATTTTACGGGAATGGTTCCCTAATTTTTCACATGCTTCTTTTGTGTAAAACTTATTAAGAGACTCAGTTGTTGCTAGATAATCCACTGTCTCAAAGCCCAAAGCCCTCATTTGATCTGCAATCTTTATTAAGGAATCTCCACTAGGAAGATCCTCTGGGATTGGTGTCCAACCCCATGCTACATTACCTATTTTCATAAATATTCTCCTCCATATTCATAATTTAAAGCCATCTGCCTTTTCTATGTAATCTAATTTGTTTACTCCAGTAATAACTATTATACTATTGAGTATTAGAGAATTCAACATTTATACTAATGGAATTTTTTCTTTTGTATCGCATACTCCGCACAATTGTTTTTCGGGTTATCAGTCATCTATAGCTATATATTGACTTACCTTCTTACCAAAATAAAAAGATATCATATTACTTGGCTCCTTTAGTAAACAAATAATCTTTCCACACTAGGCTATTTTTAATCATATTTGCCTCCATTGCCTCATAAGGAATAGCCATCTCTAGGTGATCCCCAATTGCATGTGGAACTTCAATGCTTAGTATGACCCCATACTTAGTTAATTTGTAATTTGCATCATTATCCAAATCATCTCTAGAGTTTGAATAAATACCTGATTTAAATGCTTCAACAAAGTGATCATCAATGATAAAAATATCCTTTAAAGGCAAGGTATCAACTTCACTCAATGTAATGTTTTGGGTATGATATATATTAACTGGGTAAGCAGCTTTTTCAAAATAAGAGGTTCCTTGATAGGAAATGCTGAGTACCTTGTTATCGTCCCCCCCCCCAGTTCATATTTCAAATCCAGAGAATAAGTACCCATATCCTCTGATTCCATTCTAAGTGATTCCAATTCCGTTCTAATATTTTCCTGTATAACTTTATTTACCAAATCCGCCTTAGTTGGATTGCTTGCCTTGTTAAGCTGTGGGAATTCTATACTGATTCCCTTCTCTGCATAGGTTTCATTAATAATACTATAAGTAAAATCTGCTTTTTCTTCAGAAGTGTTATTTTCCACAACACTTGTATCTTTACTGACAGCAGATTCTCTCGCTACCACATCAGATGATGTTTTCTTTACCTTACATGCAACAAGACTTGTAGCTAGTATGAAAATGATCGCTAGTACCAAGCTTTTTTTAATTTTTTTCATGTTTAGCCTCCATACTCTTTATATTACAAAAAATAAATACACTATACTATTATTGTATAATGTATTCGTTATAATTTATATCACCCGTCGGGTGATTTTCATAATATATTATTTTTGTAGAAAAAGAGTCACGCTATAGTTAGAAATAATTATATTACTACAAACAGAATATTTAAGATAAGAGCTGTCTATGACATAATAGGATTAGGTTAATTGATTCGGGGTAAGGTATAAACAATATTAAAAAAAACATTTAATTAGAGGTGTTAATAATCGGAGAATTAGACAGATTCCATGGCATAATTGTCAGAATTTATCCAGAAAAAGGTAGAATACATAACATTCCACATATTCATGTATATTATAATGAATATAGACATGTGTCTAACCCTTTTGAATTAATTAAATCGTTTAAAACTTTACTAAGCCTTTAAAATAATTGTCATCTTTCATACTATTAAGTGTATTTTTCAATGTATCGATTGAACCAACATGAGTATATAATTTTTCAAAACTAATTTTATTATGTCTCTTAAGTATATGGAAAGCTTTATTAAAAGCTTTCGGTGAATTGGCACTCATTCCCATAACTCTAGCATGTTTTAAGCATATAAGTCTAGCTGGATCTATAGATACATTTGTACCAACATTAACCATGTTTCCAACTTCAACTAATGTACCCATACGTCTTATCATTTCAAGACCTTCTACAAAGGATTCAGGAGAATTTGAGCACTGTAAAACTACATCTGCACCTTGTCCTCCGCTAATATCTCTAACCTTTTTAATTCTTTCATCAGGGCTTGTCTCCTTATAATTAATAACATAATCAGCCTGAGATATTTCAGAAGCTATAGCTAATCTCTTATTTCTTCCACCAATAATAATTATTTTTTCCACACCCATTATTCTTGAAACAAGAGCCGCAAGGGCTCCTACTGGGCCATCCCCTATTATAGTAACTGTAGCATTTGTTGTAAATGCTTCCTCCACGATGCCTGGACACGTGCAGGCTAGTTCTACTGCTCTTACTGCAACTGCTAATGGATCGAGTAGTGCTGCAACTTGGGAGGGCATATCCTCTGGAACTTTCCATATATATGTTTCAGGAAATATATACAAATATTCACCAAATCCGCCTTTGAAATGCGGGTAAATATTTACATCTGAACTAATACGTTCTTTTCCATTTAAACCAAGCTTATCATATGGAATACCATAAACAAATGAATCATCACATACAGTGCAAGTACCTGATCCAAAGGTTAAGCATCCTCCACATTTACCACAAGTAATCCATGGGTATAAAACTACTCTATCCCCTACTTTTATCGGTCCACCAAAAACATTTAAGGTTTTATTAGCTCTTTTACCAATATCTACTACTCTACCACACACTTCATGACCTAAAATTGAAGGTTTTAATGCCTCCTGAGGGAATAGATGACCATCTGTTCCACAGACAGCTGCATCCTCTACTTTAATTACTGCTCCATCTTCTCCAGCCACCGGTATAGGGAATTCCATAATTTCAATATTTCTTTTACCTGTCCATACTGCTGCACGACCTTGTTCTTTTAGCATTGACATCATCTCCCAATATAATTTAAATGATTTAATAAGTTAATCCTAACTTATCATTCACCATAAATCCTTTGTGAATTAATGTTACCTTTAAATACATATTAAGTAAACAGTTTAGATGAAAAATATTCACCTCAACTATAAAAACGCCTAAAATATATTGATAAAGTTTAAGGTGCATTATTTTAATATATATTATATTATATAAATAGAAGATAAATCTTAATAAATAACTATAACCCTATAATTTAATAAGAAAAAGGTGGATAATATGGACTTCTTTAAAAGAAATATACTGAAAATAAAAAGTAATACAGAAGATGATGAAGTAAGGTTTTATGTTAATTATTATAAGTTAAAGCAATTAGATAATTTTAAAATGTCACTACTGAAAGATATGATGGGTAATAATAAATGCTTAGCCGTCATCAATACAGATATGATTTATAATAGAAATAATAAAGATAATGAAAAATGGTCAAAGGAATTAACAGATGTATTTGATAAGGTTGATATTAAATATAATAAAATTGAGATTAAGAAATTACAAGATATCATAGTTTTTGGTGCTGTAGTTAAAGGTACTAATAAGAATACATATAAGCAATGTATAATAGGTTTTATAATTGAAGTAGGAAAGCTTGAAAGTATAAAATCTATAATAAACAATAATAATATTAAGTATTATATTAATAATAATGTATGTAGTGATGATGAATTGCTTTGCAATTTTCAATCAAAGTATAATAATGAAGAGGACTTTTGTAATAATAATATCTTTGATATTTTTGATGATAATTTCACTAAAAATATTGTTATACATTCACAAAGTAAAAATTCTCAGTTTATTGTGGATCTCCTTGAAAGGTTGAATCATAAGATTGTACTTCCATGAACTCATTTCTTAGTTATTTCGACAAAAATCATTTTTAGCACTTCCAAACTTACAATAAATATGGTATATTTGAATAAATCTATCTTGTATTACCTTTAGAACCAATAGGTTAATATAAAAAAAGTGAGGAACAACTAAGCATGAAAATCACTGGGAAAAAATATGTGGTAATCGGAGTAGCTATAATTGCTATAACTTTATCATTACCAGGTTTGGGATACTATAAAAAAGTTGAGGCAAAGAAATTAGAGACTAAATTTAGTGAGTCCCTTAAAAAAAGCAAATATAATGAAGCCTTAATCTCTTATAATTATGCTAATAAAGATATTATAATAAAAAGCTTTTTTAGTTTTAGTAAGGTTGCAAAAGCTTTAGTTAGTGATGTTTCCAGTTCCTTGCAAACAGACTATTTAGATTATAAATTAAGTTTTGAGAGCTTTCAGAAAAAGGAGAATGAACTTTCAATATTTCAGTTCTCAGATATAGCTAAATTAACGCAAAATCAGTCTGAGGTTGCAGCCATTGAAGTTATAAGAGGGCAATATAATGAATGTATTGCACTTTATGAGAAAAAAGAATATGCAACTGCTTTGGCTTCACTAGCTAAGCTTTCAGATAAGGACAAAAAAACTAATGACAAAATAAACACCTTAAAAACTAATATAAATAAAGATTTTAAAGCTAGTATTACAAATCAAATAGCTGATGTTGTAAAAAACGAAAAATTTGCTGATGGAATAATACTATTGAATACCAACAATTTACTTTTTAGTGATGAAGAAATAGCTACTAAAACAAAGGAAATAAACCAATTGGTAGCAGCAAAAGCTGAGGAAGCAAGGCTGAAGGCAATAGAGGAAGGGAATAAAAAACAACTAGCAATACAGAAAGAGCAAGCGCTAATAGCTTCTTGTTTAGTTGGATATACTCCCAGCCCTGACATAGAAAATCCCTTTATTAATATAGAAAGTGGGACAAGCTTCCTTTTGAATGTTGATATAAAAGAACAAAAAACCCGTGTTTTTACTGGTAAAAAAGGAGACTGGAAACTAATAAAAAATATATCTTGCTCCACAGGAGCTCCAGGTTATGATACTCCAACGGGTACTTTCAAAATTAGTGCAAGAGGAGACTGGTTCTTTAGTGATGTATATAATGAAGGTGCAGAATACTGGACAAGATTTTTCGGGGATTTTCTTTTTCATTCTTTGCCAATGGACAAGAGTAGAACTGTGGTTGATCCAACCCTTGGTACACCAGCCTCTCACGGATGCGTTAGATTACCAATCGAGGATGCAAAATGGATATACAACAACATGAGTAGTGGTACAAAAGTAATAGTAAATTAGAAACAATCAAAAACAACTTTTATTAATGATGAAAACTAACGTTGGTGGTAGACTTTAATACTGGATTATTCTTTAAATGCTCCAATTCCTTATAAATGTCACGAAGGAGTAAGGATACCATATCACGACTAACGCCATGACGAATTAAAATACGTTGTACGGTAATATTCTGGCGATTACTGGGAAGTGGATATGAAGCTATTTGCCAACCATGCATCCTTAACCGATCAGAAAGATCATAAAGTGAAAATCCAGATGTATTCTCATCCTTTAAGGCATAGCAAACTGCTGGTATACCACCATGACCATCATATAATATTTGTAATAAGTCAACTTCTTTAAGCTGCTGACCTAAATACTGGGCAGTATTGGCACATTCACTGTGAATTGCAGTGTAGCCCTCATGACCCCATCGCAAAAAGTTATAATACTGAGCTATAATTTGACCCGCTGGACGTGAAAAATTCAGGGCAAAGGTTGGCATTTCTCCTCCTAAGTAATCAACATTAAAGATTAATTCCTTAGGCAAATCAGAAAGTGTCCTCCAAACTATCCAACCAACACCAAGTGGAGCCATCCCAAATTTATGGCCTGAAGCATTAATAGATTTAACTCTTGGAATGCAAAAATCCCACTTGAGATCCTTCTGTATAAATGGCGCAATAAATGCTCCACTAGCTCCATCCACATGTATAGGGATATCCCAGCCTGTTTCATTCTCAATCGCATCTAGAGCTTTAGCTATCTCCTGAACTGGTTCATAAATGCCCGTATATGTGCTCCCTAACGTTGCTACAACTCCAATTGTATTCTCATCACAATATTTCTTTAGTTGGTCTGGATGCATACATAATGCATCAGCCATTAAAGGGATTTCTCTAATTTCAACATCAAAGTACCTTGCAAATTTATGCCAACATATCTGTACTGGTCCACATACAATATTAGGATTATTCGTTGATTTCCCTTGAGCTTCACAACGCTTCCGCCACTTCCATTTAAGTGCTAATCCACCTAGCATAGCCGCTTCACTAGATCCAGTTGTTGAGCATCCAATTGTGTCCTTTTTATCCGGTGAATGCCAAAGATTTGCTAATATGCTCACACATCGCTGTTCAATTTCAGCTGTTTGAGGGTACTCATCCTTATCTATCATATTTTTGTCAATTGATAGATCCATTAGATCACGAACTTCGTCTTCAATATATGTAGTACAAAAGGTTGCCAGGTTTTGGCGTGAATTGCCATCCATAAAGAGCTCATCGTATACTAATTGACGAATCGTTTTAGGATTCGAAGTTTTATTAGGTAACTCATTTTTAGGAAGCTGAGTTTGGAATATTGAATTTGTATAAAGATCTTTAAATTCTTCTTCATTACTTTTTCTCTTTTTATGATGCAATCCCATTTTTTATTCCACCTCTCTTATAAATAATATTATTTTATAGGGACACTTTTTTGCTTAGCTATAATTATATACTTATAAAATATAATTGCTACAAGACTATACTAAATGTGCCTAGTTGGGCGTACCACCAATAAACAAGTTCAAAATAAATTGAACTTGTTTACCTTTTTTACTTATTACTAATTTAATTCAGCCAAATCTAATGCGAAATTGTTTTTGGATATACAGAAAGAATTTGGTTCCTTTTCCCAGTACCTATGGGGCTTCACTGAAAATAAAATAGTTAAGAATAACGATGATATTATACCTACAACAACTGAGTTATCTGATAGAATATCAAAAGATATGAAGAAAAGAGGAATGAAATTTTTAGGTTCAATAACAGTTTATTCATATTTGCAAGCAATTGGAATAGTTAATGACCATGAGATTGACTGCTACAAATATCTCTAGGTGGAGGGAGTGTTTAAGTCACTCCCTCTTTAAATGCTAAGTTGTATTTCTAATTTCCTTTTTTTAATCAATGAGAGAATTATTTTAGAATATTTACTAAAGTACCTATATTTTCAATTGAAACTGCAATTTCATCTCCAGACTTTAACCATTGTTGCTTCTCTTCTGGATAACCTAAAATTACCCCTCCTGGTGTTCCAGTAAATATAATATCACCTGGTTTTAACGTCATACATTCTGATATATAGCTCACAATTGTAGCACAATCAAAAATCATATCCTTGGTATTACCAGCTTGTCGTACAATTCCATTAACTTTACATTCAATATTCAAATTAGTCGGATCTATTTCCTCTGCTGTTACTACACAAGGACCTATTGGAGCAAAATTATCACAGGTTTTACCTAATAGCCATTGACTAGAGCGGAATTGAAGATCTCTAGCTGACAAATCATTTCCAACAGTATAACCAAATACATAGGATAAAGCCTCTTCTTTAGTAACCTTTGAAGCTTCCTTTCCAATAACAATAACCAATTCAGCTTCATAATCAATTTTTTTTGCTTCCTCTGGAATTGAAATAATTTGATTATGGCTAGCCAGAGAATTATTGAACTTACTAAATAATACCGGGTAAGTAGGAATATCCGCATTAGTTTCAGAGGTATGACTTATATAATTTAAACCAACACATATAATTTTTTCTGGCTTTGTAACAGATGGTGCATATGTAATGTCTTCTTTTAGAATTAAAGCATTAGGTTTAATTAATTGGGCAAGTTCAAGTAGTGCTTTTCCACCACTTAAAATCACTTCTTCAATTGTACTAGGTACTTTAAGGGATGCTTCTTTGCCTGCCTTTTCTACATCGATAATCCCATACTCACTCTTAATTCCTAGTCTTGTCTTCCCTTCAACTATAAAATTAACTAACTTCATTTTATACATCTCCTCTTCTTATCTATTCTGCAGACCATTTATTGAATATAGCTTGCAATCAGTTCCATATACCTCAATTTGTCGCAGTGCGGCAAAATCAGATGTGTTGTCCGCCATCTTTAAGTTTGTCAATTTGATCCAACGGACCTTTCGTTTATTAAATGTAATAATCTGGGCATCAGCAGTCTTTATCATCCCTGCAGTTTCACGAGACTCATCAGAAAACAATATAGTTAAAGCATTCCAATAGGTATCATGCGGAAAATCAGCTCTTAGATACAAAATCATTTTGTCCACCTCAACCTTACGTCCAAAATCAAGTGTAAGTACAGCGTCATCTCTTTCACCAGTACCCCAAGACTCATAAGGCCATATACCATGTCCCTTATTATTTTTAATACCATCAATAGTATTTCTTACCGCAAAAATTGCTTCATTGCGTGTTTCAAAATTTGCCGTTACATGAGGATAATATGTTGTAATTCCCCGTTGATCTAATGGATTTCTTGCAAGATTTCTATATGAATAAATTTCATCAATGGTAGCTATATGTATATTAATAGTATGATTACAACCCTTAAAAGCATCTGGAGAATATGCCACTGCTTCATCACCGAAGGGTATTACAAATTCTAATGTACTATCAGGGGCATATACTAAAGTTTCATCAATTAAATCATCTAACTTAATAACCAGGTATTTGTTTTGTACTGATGCGTAAAAACAAACTTTATCGCCGGAAATATAAGTGTATGAATAAGATATTGAAACCTTCTCCTCACCAGAAATTTGACTCATTATTGTATTAAATTTATTTTTTACTTCAATGGTTAATTGATAGTTATTTAAATTCATAAATCTTTCATCTCCTGTATTTATACTACTATAATTATATTTTAAGCTACCCCAAAAGACAACATTTAATGAAAATTACTGAAATATTCAAACCAGATGTTATAATAAAAGGGAAAGCTAAAAAACATAAAAAAATATAAATTATGGAGTTGATGTAACTTTGTCAAATAGTATCTCCTTTAAGTCTAACCCAATAATTTCTCCTACACCCTCCGTGCCTGGAGTCGATACTTCCGCTGGAGATTCGGAGCAAGTTATAGTTGTCCTTACAAATAACTACGGAGTTGTTCAAGGAACATATGCCACATATGATAGAATAAATGGAGCATGGGTTTTGTTTTCATCGGGTAGAGCTGTTGTTGGACAAAAGGGATTCTCGGAAGATAGAACTGAAGGTGATATGACAACCCCTACAGGAAAATATGGTTTTCCATTTATGTTTGGGATTGCTGCAAATCCTGGAGTTCATTTAGAATATAGGCAAGTTGTAGAAGGAGATTATTGGGTTTCCAACACAATCCTATCTGAATACAATATATGGATGCACTATGATGGTACTGATGCAAAAGTTAGACTATACGATTTCGAATCACTGTGGACAGAGCCTCTTTATAAATATGCTGCTTTAATTGATTATAATTATTGCTCAAATAAGCGCATGAATAAAGGCAGTGGAATATTCTTTCACATTGCTCCGTCTAGTGGCAACGGGACGGCGGGCTGTGTAGCTGTTAGTGAAGAAAACTTAGTAAATGTATTAAAATGGTTGGACCCAGCTAAGGATCCATGTATAATAATGGGTGTGGAAGGTCATATTTAACTCATTAAATAGTATGTAAGATTGTTAGTGTTAATTCGATAAGCAAAATTTTAGGGGCCAGTTAGGCCCCCTCTAGTTTAGCATCCTATCTTTTTGTTTGGATTGCAGCAAGAAAGATAAAATAATGCGATAATAAACAATATGCTGTTATCAACTAAACTGCTTTTTCTGCCACTAGATTTTCTTTTATTATTAAATTGTAAAATAATAAGTATAAGAATCACTAATGTAGGAAAACTGCAAATACTACTTCCTCCACCACATACTGGCATTGGAGTATAAATATTGTTTACAACACTTCTATTATCACTTGAATGACTTCTGCTCATTTGAACCCCCCCTTTCTGGGCAATGGTTTAATGCATAACAATTTTTTATCTTGATGTTTAATTTATATTATTCGGTTTTAAACTTATTGTGATATTATTTTTAACTAATATTTATAAGTTACTACATATAATCTCATTATCTGATTGTATATAGATGTGGTTCTTGTACATATTCTTGAACAATTCTAAGAGCTTCACCGAATCTTTGATAATGTACAACTTCTCTTTCTCTTAGAAACTTTAAAGGTTCAATAACATCAGGATCATCCGCCATATTTATTAAATATTCATAAGTTGCTCTAGCCTTTTGCTCTGCAGCTAAATTTTCAGTAAGATCTACAATTGGATTTCCTTTTGATGCAAGACAGGTAGCATCGAATGGTACACCTGAAGAACTTACAGGATATACTCCTCTGCCATGATCCACATAATAGCCAGCCATGCCACCTTTTTCAATTTCTTCTAGGCTAGCATTCTTCATTAATTGCCTTACCATAGCGCCAACCATTTCTAAATGAGCCAGTTCCTCTGTACCAATATCAGTACAGGTAGCTATAGCTTGAGGAGTAATCATAGAAAATCTCTGACTTAAATATCTTAGTGATGCACCAAGTTCACCATCTGGTCCGCCATATTGGGTAATAATGATTTTCGCCATCTTTGGATTAGCA
The DNA here is from genome assembly GCA_036507955.1 of Clostridiaceae bacterium. Taxonomy (GTDB): domain Bacteria; phylum Bacillota; class Clostridia; order Clostridiales; family Clostridiaceae; genus DATCIH01. The sequence goes on from DATCIH010000116.1 coordinate 110,572, forward strand.
TTTTTAATATTAACTGGGAATTGTAGGAACTTATCATATGTCCACATAAATTACTTACCTTCCTTTTCAAGATTAAAATTAGCATCATTTTCCCAAGGCCATGGATCATTTATCCACTGCCATGGATAAGGGCTTAGTGAGTCGTGTTCAGATAACATTCCATAATTCATCTCATAGCATTCTTTTAATCCTTTTGTTTCTGTTACATAATAATTGTACTTTGCTAAAGCTTCCTTATCCATTGGATGAGTATTAAGATACAAAGCTAGATCATCTTTCATAAATTCAAAAGCAACAATTTGTTTTAAGAGCTCTGATTTGTTTTTCATAAATTTCTCCCTTTTTTACTTAATTCATAGGGACTACTTTTTTTGTCTTCGCCCTCATAAGGACTATATAGTTCTGGGAAAACAGTTCCTCTCTTAAGTCCTTCAATAGGTGTGAAAAGTGTGCAAAGTTTTTGGTAAGGAACATAAGCCATTGCTAATCTTACATTACCGATGGCTGTTTCATGTGGAATACACTTACTCATTGCTTTACATTGTGCTGTTTTTTTTCTATTCTCATTTTGTTCCAATTTGATCCTCCAAATAATTTTGGTTACATGGTATTATATTCAAGTGTTTAGAATAGTGATTATTATAAAATAAATTTATTCACCCTTCTCCATCACTTGGATACAATAATATTGTAATATTTTCTTAGGAGACCTTATTTTGAAAGACAAAAAAGAAAGAAGTGATGATCGCTCAAGAAGTGATGATCATTCAATGTGTCAGAGTTGCCCTCATATGCAACAGAATCAATGCATGATGCAAAATATGTACATGAAACCTAGTATGATGGAACCTCAACAAATGCAACAACCTATGTGCTATCCTAATATGATGGGACAGATGGACGAATCTATGGGGTATATGACTGGGTCAAATGATATGCAAATGGACATGGATATGGATATGAAAATTGGTAAAGGTTACCGTGTTGGCGGCAATTATGGTGGTGGTTATCATGGTGGCGGTTATCATGGTGGCGGTTATCATGGTGGCAGTTATAACGGAGGCGGTTATCATGGCGGTGATTATGGTCATCCTAATTATCCAGATCATGGTTCCTTTCCTTATTTCCCATATCTCCCATTCTTCCCATATTATAATGGATACGGCGATTATCACGATCATTATTAACCAAAGGAAAAAATTGGGCAATCTCCTAAGAGATTGCCCTTTAAAATATTGTATTATTTCTATCCTTATATATTAGCCTCACTGGGCAACTGCTTTGTTAGAAAACTTAGCACCAACGATCATTACAATTGCAAAGACTATTAGATATGCAACAACTGCCATTTTATGAGAAAAACAAGCAGCAATTATCATGAAAATGCATCCTGCTAAAGAAATAATAGGCATTACAAATCTCTTGAAGAAGCTTAAATCTTTTTCTTTCCTTATCATCATAATGAAAATAGGAATATACATTGCATAAATAGTAACTATAGGTAATTCTGAAGAATCAAAACAAAAAAATCCAAACCAAGGTTTTGTTAAGTTAGCACCATAGAAGAACAATAACCATATAGCACAAAGAAGTAGTCCAAGGACAGCTGAATTTGTTGGCATATTTGTCTCTTTATCAATTTGTTTAAATACCTTTGGTTTTGGTCCAAAGCCTCTTACAGCTATTGAATAAATACCACGAGTACATCCCAGCATTAATCCGTTTAAAGTTCCCAGACAAGAAATGATAACAAATACAAATATTAGTGAACCACCAACAGAAGAAAATATTGTTTGAAATGCCAATTTAGCTCCTGCTTCCCCACCTGACATCATAACTTTGTTTGTTACAGCTCCAGCCAATCCAATATAATAAAGTATATAAATGATCATAATAGTAAAAGTTCCTGCAACAAGAGCTAACGGAAGATTTTTCTTTGCATCCCTTAATTCAGCATTTATACTTGTAGCAATAATCCAACCCTCATATGCAAAAGCTGTAGCAACAACAGCTGTAAATAATGCATTTAAAGTATTTACTTCTTTTACTACTGTTGTAAAATTAGTTATAGTCATTCCACTACTGATACCTATTACTGTCCCAACTACAGCCATTAATGTAAGTGGAATAAGTTTTATAATGGTTGTACTAACTTGAAATTTACCTGCTAAAATTGGTGATAAGGCATTTAATGCATAGCTGCCAATCAAATACAGACACGCAATAATCATGCATTCTCCTCCTGTAATTGGAAATCCAACTAATACACAAGTATATCTAGCCGATACCCATGCTAATACTGAAGTCAATGTTGGATAGTAAATCAATGCCATAAACCACCCAACATAATATCCATACGTTTTGCCCATAGTAGCTTCTGCATAATCTACGATACCATTTACATATTGATATTTAGTTGCCATTACAGCAAAGGTATAGGCGCAAGAAATCATAATAATGCCACCTATAACCCAAGCTAGTATACCGAGTGTAAGATTTCCTCCAGTTGCAGTTAAAACTTTTTCTGCTTTAAAAAAAACACCACTGCCAATGACAATACCAACAACCATGGCTATGGCCGTAATCAAACCATACTTTTTTTCTAACTTTATTTCCATAATTAAACCATTCCCCCGTAATTTTTAAATCCTTCTTATTACACTTTAGACCTTTAAAATGATAAAATCAATATAAAAAAAAGTCAAATAAAAAGCTACCACTCATATCAAATGCATTAGTGGTAGCTTTACTAAATTACTAAAGAGCTATGATAAGTTCCATTTTACCAAAAGGTAATTCTATTGGAAGCACATAGGTAGAAGAAATCACCTTTTCAAAAGACACTGCTTGAGGCTCCATATCCAATTTTATTCCTCTGTTTGACATCTCTACAAGATACAATCCATTGTTTAAATTCAGAAATTCGCCTACTGAATCCTTAGTCATTTCATCCACAGTGGATAATTCTTCCTCCGCAAATCTGGATGCAATTTTTGCAAATACAACCTCATCTGCATTAATATATGTTTGTAAAATAATTGAGTTTTTAATTTTTTGGTGAGCTGCCCATTTGGTTTTGTATTCTTCAACTTTTATAATTTTATTTGTGTAAATTTCCGAATCAATAAATCGAATAATATTTCTCATAAACAAAGCAATGTAGTGCTTTATTTCTATACCATATTTATCGCTTTCTAGATTAACATAAATATTTATGATTCCCTCTACATCATCTTTTTGCAACGCATCAAACTGACTTTCGGATATGCTATATTTTTTCTTATATTTATTAATTGCTTCTTCAAATTTTTCAAGAGTCATATAGTTTTTATCTACTAAGGCTTGTGCAAGTAAAAGATGACCAAATTTTTGCGAAGAAAGCAATTCTTCTATTTGTTCCTCTTTAATAAAGCCAGCTTCTACAGCCAACTCTCCAAAACGTTTATCAACCTTTGCTTGCATTTGATGTATCTGACTCACCTGCTGTGAATTCATATATCCTGCATTTATAGCTAAAACTCCGAGTTTTAGATGAACTGATTGTTTATATTCAATAGCCGCATTTAATTGGGGCTTTGTGAGATATTTTTCATTTAATAAATATTGACCAAAATATTGACTAAACATAGCTCCACTCTCCTCGATTATTTTAAGTTAAGGATAATCTTATTAATTTGTTCTTTTTCCCAAGGCTTTTGGATAAAATCATATGCTCCTGCTTTTAATGACTCTTTAACATGTTCTTTCGTACCAGCTGAAGATGCCATTACAACTTTTGCATCTTTATCAAATTCTATTATTTCTTTAACTGCTTCAATTCCATTTTTAACAGGCATAATTATATCCATAAATACCAAATCTGGATTACTCTCTTTGTAAATATTTATTGCTTCCTGCCCATCCTTAGCTTCTAAAACATCCTCACAACCACAATTTTTTACTATTTCTTTTAGCTTTTTTCTCATTAACATAGAATCATCACATATTAATATTTTGAATAAGTTTTCTGTCATTGAAACCCCTCCCATATAATTTGAAAATTCGAAACTCTTAGGTTTAAAAACAATATTTCAATATTCTATATAATTCGTCACAAAACGTTATTTTCCCTTTATATTATTTCCAAATTCTTATATAAGCCATAATAAATTTATGGTAAACTAATAAAAGACATTATGAGTAATGAAAGTTAATTTCATTATCATCCATCATAGCTAATTGCGAGTGAAGTTAATGTGAAATTATACACTAGGGTGGGAGCGAAAAAATGCGATTTTTAAAAAAACTATCTAAAAAAACTTTAGATTACAATTTCCGTATTAATAATCTAAATGGAATCCTTCAAGCACTTTCTCTAAACTTAGTAATTCCTTTTGCAAGTCTTTACACGAAAAGGCTAAATGGAACAGATAGTGATATAGCATTATTAAATGCATATCCTTCTATATTTTCAATTCTTGCAGTTATTCTAGGAACCTATTTGTTTAGAAGATTTAGAAACAAGAAAAAAATAACCTCTATATTTTTTACTCTTGCTAGAGCTTTCTTCTTGGTTTTTGCACTTATACCATTTTTGCCGGTCTGGCTAAGACCTGGACTGTTTGTATTTCTCTACGGAGCTATGAGCTTTCCAAATTCCATAGCAAATATAGGATGGCAATCTTACTTTGCAGATTTATTTCCTCAAAAGTGGAGAGGACGAGCTTTTTCCACAAGAAGCTCTCTAGCAACCACTAGTGCACTTATAGTAACTTTAATCTCAGGAAATCTGATTTATTTTTTAGCTAGTAAGGATAATGAGAGAATTAAACTTTATCAAATATTCTTTATCATAGCTTTTATTATAGCCATATTTGAAATTTTATCTTTTACCCGGCATAGACAAGATACTAATAATACTCAAGTTGAAACTATTTCCGAGTTTGAAAACCAGCCTTTAATTAATAGACTTCAAGAGATGTGGAAACTAATAAAAGCTAACAAAAGATTTTTAGATTTTTGTATATGTGTAGTTATATTCCACTTTGCGTGGCAAATGGGATGGGCATTATTTTTCAGCTATGAATTTGACGTGCTTCATTCAAATGAACTCTGGACTTCTATGATATTCACTGTTTCTTGTGTATTCCAAGCTCTATCCTATCCAATTTGGCAAAAACTTTCAGAAAAAAAAGGTAATACATTTGCAATAACAATCGCAATATTTCTAATGGCTATGACTCCCTTTTTATATTTGCTATCAACGAATATAATACATATTGTTATTCTTAATATCATTACTGGCACTGCTGTTGCAGGAACCACCCTATTACTTCTTAATAACTTATTTGAGGTAGCGCCTAGCAAAGATAGAACCATATATATATCTATTTATACTGTTTTAATAAACATAACTCTCATGTTTGCTCCTCTAATGGGTATGATGATTAAGAGCTTAACAAACATATATATTGCTTTATTTGTTGTAGGTATACTTAGACTTTTATCTTCATTTGCATTTTATTTTAGGCATTTAAAATATAAAAAATAATCCCTCCGGATTTTCCAGAGGGATTATTGCCACTATATACGAATTGTTAATTTATTCAAGCTTCTATTTACCATACGTGGTAAACGCTATGTACCTGTTCCCCTGCAAGAATTTTGCTCGCACGGTCAATATTCCACTGAACGTGCTCTTTCAGATCTTCATCACCTTCAAAGGATAATCCGAAGACACGTTCCATTTTACTTGCATTATAATAGGACGGTTTGCCTTCTTCTTCAGCATTTGGAACAATAACTTTACTAGAAGAACCAGTCAAAGCGATTGCAATCTGTGCAATTTCTGCCCAAGTAATAAATTTTTTACCAAGTGCCATAAAAGTTTCGTTGTTCAAATTACTTTCTACCAGTTTTACATAAAGCTGTGCAATCTGTTTACCGGAAAGGTACTGAGTACCATCGAATTTATCAAAAGTTAGGTCTTCATTTTGAAGAACTGCTTTTGCAATGTTTAAAAAACGAACATCAGACTGGGATGCGCCGCCTTCATAAGCCGGATTCGAAAAAACATAGCCTGGTCGAATAACATTCCTTGCTATTTTAGTTTTGGCTCCATAAACACCCTGTCCATCGTAATACTGATTAAAGCCCATCAGATACATTTCGGCAGAAGCTTTGGTTGCACCGTACAGGTCGCCTGGAAGTAATTGAGCAGTTTCATCCATGCCATCACGTAGAGCACCCATGGCAGCTGTAGAACTTGTGTAAACAAACTTTTTCAACCCAGCTTTTTCAGCAGCATTTACTAAAAACAGTGTAACCTTAGTGTCATGTTCAAGCATTTCAACTGGGTCATTACCCCAACCAAGTGCTATATGTACAACAGCATCACAGCCCTGAAGTGCTTTTTCCATTACATCTAACTCAAGCATGTTGCCCTTTACGAGGGTTACGTTAGGAAGGATTTTATAAGCGGGAATACGTTCTGTAGTACGGGTAAGCAATACAATCTTATGACCTGCAGCAAGCAATGCTTTGGTAACGTTTTGTCCGATATTGCCTGTACCACCAGTAACAAATATTTTCATGTTAATTCCTCCAATATTATATTTTTGATATTGAGTAAATTGATTTCCTATTCCATTATACTTCAAGTACAAAGATATTAGCATTTTTTCTTCCTATTTTGTTATATTTACTTTGCTATAAGTCTTATAATTAGGTGAATCTTCACTAACTATTTTATCTAGTTTCCAGCTATATCCATTTGAGCTATCGTAAACTAGGGAATATATAGCTACAACGTTGACAGTCTTCAGCTTTCCTTTATCCATATAGGTAATATTGCCATAAACATATTTAATATTATTAATATTCTTCTGAGATAGTATCTCAGAAGTCTTGAACGTCTTTGCTTCTTCAGTTGTTATTTTGTGAGTAGTGGGGAATAATAAAAATACATTGCTTCCTTCAATTTCAGTACTCGGAATAGTGCCTATTATATAATCATTAGATATCTCATTTACAGTAGCAACTAAAACAGTGCTTTGTGATTTTGCTAAGAAGGCAATATTACTAAAAGATAAGGAAAAGGTATAATTAGTTTCCAAGGTTGACGTTAATTGGCCTGCTATATTTTCCCTTTTAGAAGTTGCTTTTAATATTTTATTTTGTACATCAAATTCCGTATTAGATATATCTGTACTCTTAGTAAAGCTATCATTTATTGCAAAGCTTTTTCCTCCAAATAAGTCTTTATATGTTACGTTTTCTTGTAGTCCCTGTTTTTTTATAATTTCAATAATCTTTTCTTGTGGAAAAGAGGGTGATATGGCTAATTTAAAGTCTTCAGTACTATTTCTTTCAATAGTATCAATTGCCCACTTTTCATTTATAAATTCAAGCTCGCATTTTATATCTCCTGCTGCTGTTAACAATCCATTGTCAATTTTCGCTGTCACCAGAACTTCTTCTTTACTCTTTTCTAAATCAGGTGTTCTTAAATTGATATTAAAGCTTTTAACGTTATTTTCACTTAAATCTATTGTTTCATCGGATATTACAATAGTTTGTTTTTTTAATCCCTCCAATAACAGTTTATCATCTATACCTACTACAGGCTTTATCACTACGTCTCCTACAATGCCAACTGTTCCACTAAATTCCCATTGATTTTTCCCTTTATCAATGTACATCATTGATAGCAAAGTTTTCGCTTCAAATTCACCATTATTTAAGGTTATTGCCACTTTAAAAGTATCTTCACTCTTTTTCTTGTCTGTATTGCTGCTTTTTATACTTAAGCTTTTTATATAACTTTTCTTTACTTCCATTTTTGTACCACTAGGTAAGGTCACTATCTTTCCAATTAGATCTTCATTTATCATTGACTGATTTACAGGTTTCGCGATAAGAAATTTGTACCCCAGCACTCCCACCATCATAATAAATAATATTGATACAATAGACAAAATTACTTTTTTTTGTTTTAATATGTTTTTAAAATCACCAAATAATTTATCTATATTATATTTTTTTATCATCTCTTCTGTTATTATTGGCATCTCTAATGTATCATGTTTGCTTTCCTCGGTGGTGGGTCCTTCAATTATTTTTTCTCCACAATACGGACAAAATTTTAATCCATTAACATTATTAAATTCATTTTCACAACTACTGCAAATCATAGGTTCCCTCCAAGTATTGATCTAGGACAGTAAACATTATCTTTTGTTGATGCCCGATTTATCTTATTATATTCTAATATGTTAGAAATTTAAAGTGCTTTTGCATTCTCTAAAGTTAAACCTTTAATTACTTGAAGGACTAAATTAATTGTTGCTTCTATATCAAAGGAAGCAGAGTAGCAGTAATGGGTATGGGCATATCTTACTGGTATACCTAAAACTAGGGTTGGTACGCCAGCATTTGATAGATGTATTTTCCCTCCATTTGTACTACCTTGAGTTCTAGCTGCACTTTGGTAGGCTATATTATTAGCTTTAGCGATTTCCTTTGAGAATTTTATGAATTTAGGATTACCTATCATTGAGCTATCAATATGTCTTATTTGAGTACCTTTATTAAGGGTACCCTGTGCTGCATATTCTTCAAAATAAATATCATCTGCAGGTGTTCCTTCTATAACTATCGCCAAATCAGGCTTTATTTTCCTAGCAGTTACCTGTGATCCACGAGCTCCAACTTCAATTCCAAAATCGTTTATAACCTCTTCTATACTACTTGCTCCAATATCTATAAATATATCTTCAAGAGCTAGTTTTTTATCTCTATCAGCTAAGCTCATAAAATGAGGTGGCCTAGAGGTTGTTATTCCCTTTATATATTCACCCCCGACTATTTTTTATCTTTACCATATGAGCTGGTATATTATTTGTAATCCAACCTCCAAGGGGTAGAAATTTAATAAGACCCTTTGGTGTTATTGCTTGTACCATAAATCCTACCTCATCGGTATGACAATCAAGCATTATGATAGGTCTATTTCCTTTATTTTTTGGAAGACTAGTATAAGCATTATTCATGTTATCTACCTCAAAATTAACATCCTTTGAATATTTCCTCTTTTCAATCTTTTATTAATAAGCCACCCGTTATTGTGGAATTAGGGCACATGGCAGACAGACGAAATATTCGTCACATTATTTTGCTAAAATTTCTTTAATATACGTTGTTAAAACTTTTGCTGAATTCTCATGTGATAACATTCCTGGATGGCTTCTTGCGCCTAATGTTTCTTCTGTGGTATTTGGAAGCTCTATAACAGAAACCTTTTTATCTCCAGTTTTTTTAGTATACACATCTATTGCATGATAAACAGCTGCCATCATTGGCATACCTAGCATTCCGTATGCCCATATGATATGAGCCTTCTTATTATATTTTCTAAGTTTAGTAAGAAACTGCACCGCTGCCTCCTTAAAGGCTTCTAAATCTTCTTCATTAAAGGTGCCATCATCATTTAATCGTTGTTTGCATGTTTCCCCTGTTACTTCATCCCTCCACTGTGGTGAGTTAAAAGCACCACTATCATTTGTCCCAAGATTAACTATCACCACATCGGGCTGCCAAGAAGTAAAATCATTTTCCTTAAAAGCTCCTAAGTTTTCATTTTTTTCTCCAGTAAGAAGACCACAAACTTTGTCATAATACTCTGGGATATTAGCATGTGGATTATTATCCCACCCTGTAAGTAGGCCCCATCCACTTTGAGAAATAATTCTATATTCTGCATTCATAGCTTCTGCTGTCATTGCACTGTAATTGATTAAGGCACTAAACCACATAGGAATCCAGTCTTCCTCAGCCTTAGCCCCTATTGCTCCTTCACCGGATGTAATACTATCCCCTATGAACTCAAATTTATATTTCTTTTCCACCACAGGCAAAAATTTTCCATCAAACTTCACCGCATGTATCTGCATTGAGCAAAGCTGATCTCCACTCATAGCCTGTACATCTTTTACAATACGAACATTTTTTATAGTATTTTCATTCATGGCTCTAAATACGCAAAGCCAATGCCTCCCTGCAATTAACATTTGTCTGCTTACAGCAGCGGAATTAATAACTATGCTAATCCAAGGCTCATAAACATCATAATCTACCTCTACTTCAATTCAAAGTTCAGTACCTTTTGCATTTACTTCAATAGCACTTCCTGTCCAAAAGAGTGTTAATGGAGAAAGACGCCCTGTTGTCCTACCATGAACCTTTAAATTTTTAATTTCAGATAAGGCATATACCTTTAATTTTTCATTTTCCTTCATCGTTAGTTCCTCCAATATTTTCATTAACCATAAATTACATCTTCAATCTCTGTTGCTATTTTAACTTATTTATTGTAATAATACAGCTTTTTTCGTAAGTTTCTCATCTATCTATATTAGATATCTGTCAGCAGGTTTCAAAACATTACTTAGTTTATGGTCAACTCCTACTCAAGAAAATGGATGGATGGGTGCCATGACAATTCCACGTACATGATTCATTAGAAATCCTTACCAAAGTAAAGATTATTGATAAATCTTCCATAGAAGTATTTGCTAAGAGTGGAAAATTAGTCATGTCAAATAGAATTTATCCTGATAGACAAAGTAACAATTATGATTTTTTAATGAAGATGGAAATATTCAAGTCGAGTACTTAAATAAGTGGGATTTAAATTCCGCATGGAATTAATATTAATTTTAGCTAATGTAAGTATTTTTTCTCTTGTTTCTTCACTTACATTCCCACAATCATTTAACTAAACTTGTAAAAATTTTTCTACTTCTTATTAATTTTATCAACAGAAATCAACCTCTCATATTCTTGAGGGGTCATGCCGGTAATATCCTTAAACACAGTAAAAAAATAAGTGTAATTATTAAAACCTAACTTTTGTATTAGTGGCTTCAATTTACAACCTTCACTTATCATTTTCTTTGCTTGTTCTATCCTTACAGAATTGAGATATGCCACAAATCCTTTACCACATTCTTCCTTAAACAACTTACTTAAATATTGTGGAGACATATTAACATAAAGAGACACATCGGTTAAAGATATATCCTTACTATAATTATTTAAAATAAACTCAATGGCTTTTTTAATTGAGGTAGAATAATTATAATGAATACTATTTCCAGTAAGTACATCTATCAAAGAGCTATAAAGTTCTTTAAACCACTTTAATAGATCATCTAAGTTTCCGACCTTTATAATTTTCTCATAAAGATTGATATTGTTGGGATATATCTTGTCAGAAACATAGGTATTATAGTAAGTGCAAATAACCCCATCAGTGCTGGTGCAATACATAAGTATGCAACAAGGTTAGTTTTAGCTGTCTTTTTCATTTTCATAAGAATCTCTTCACCCTTTCCTGAGATACATATCTTTGTAGCATAATATAATGGTTGCTTTCTCTGCTGTAAGTTGTGAGTAGCAGAGAACACAACCTAATTTGTTTACACTAACACTTATTTAACTTTATTTTCATCAAAAATTGTTTGAACTTTTGGCAATATATCATTTAAAATAGCATCTTTAGCTGTTTTTTTACCAAACCATACTGTATCCATTCCAGGTCCGATAATTTCATCCATTCTGTCATAGCCAGGGAAGAAATACCATGGAACTTGCTGTGCATTGTTCATAGCATAATCTATTACAGCTGTTTTGTACTGTGCTATTGGTGGATGTATAGGGTTATCGGCCCATTTCTCTATAAGGGTTTCATCTGTATACCATTTCTTTGATACAGGCATCCACGTTCCGTCTTGAATCAATCCCAAATTATTATCTTCCTGGGTATACCATTTCATGAAAGTCTTAGTAGCTTCAGCATTCTTTGTGGAATTGAAAATTACATTTGGTCCACCTGTATTCATGGTAACTGGCGTTTTCATTTTAGGAAGAACACCTACCCCATAATGTAGCTGGTGCAGGGGCTACATGATCTTTCAGATTTAAATCCGCAATAGCCTGTGCTGCTTCGATAGTTTCTGGCTTACCAAGTAGTAATTCCTTACCGTCTTGACTTACTAAACCGCCTCCATTAGACATTGCTAGTACTGGCCACATCCATGATATTGTGTTGAAATTACAACCATAGGTCACAATATTTTTGGCATCAAATCCGGAATCATTTGGAGTCTTGCCATTTTTATCCTTTGTAAGTTTTTTCGATGCATCAACAAATTGTTGCCATGTCCATGCTTGATCAGCTGAAGCTGGTGGATAAGCCACTCCTGCTTTATCAAATAAATCTTTGTTATAATAAAGGAGTAATACTTCATTTGCACAGCTGTAAGCAACTGCTTTCCCTTTATATTTAAAAGCAAGCGAGTCGAGTGGTGCATCATTCCCAGTATACATATTGCTTATATCAAGCAATTTACCATTTACAGCCCATTTTATAACCTGTGATTCCACCATCATTCCAGAATCAGGCAGATTATTTGAAGAGGCCATTGTGTTTAGCTTAGTCACATAGTCAGCATATGGAACTGAAACGAGTTTTACAGTTATTTTGTCCTGAGATGAATTGAACTTATCAAGAGCTTTCTGTGTTCCCGCTGGTCCTGTTTCATTATTGTACCAAGCCATATAAGTAATTTCTTGTTTAGCCTTCGACGCAGAAGTACCAGTGGTTGGTTTGCTTCCACAACCGGAAAGCACTGAGGTCATTAATAATACACTTAATGATAATGCTAGTATTTTCTTTTTTTGCATTTTAAATTTCCATCCCCCTTTAATACTAAATTTTTCAATATAAAATGTTATCAGTAAGTTCACAATATCGTTTACAATATAATTCTATCATATTCAAACTCTAGTTCAATTCAAAATTTATATGGTTTTACTTAAATTTTTTAATATGCTGAAAATATTACTTGGTAAATATTTGATAATACTATTAGTAATCTGTATAATTAAATAAACATATAATAAAATATTACTAGTATTCATATAAAAGGGGTGTTTAGTATGTTAAACAAAAGTTTATACAAAGAGAGGGAAATTTTCCAAGCCTTAGATTTGTGTGATAGTGCTGGCAAGCTCAGAGATGAAAGTATCGGTTGGTCTAGAAACCCAGTGTTTAACTGTAACCTTTCTGGCCACTTCTTGCGTAAAAAGAAATGGAATTACTGGTGTATAACTAATGAAGATTGCCTTTTTTCTGTTACTATCTCTAATCTAGATTATGTGGGTATGACTTTTGTATATTTTTTAGATCTCAAAACACATAAATTTATTGAAAAAACTTTCATGACTCCCTTAGGTAATCATTGTTCAATGCCTAACAACGTACACGAGTCTGTTTCTTTTAAGAATAGTGGAATGGAATTAGGATTTGTAGAAGAAGATAACGCCACCCATATTGTTGCAAAATGTAGTAACTTTATGGGAAATTTGATGAAAGCGGATCTTAAAGTAAATTACCCTAAAGGCCACGAAACATTAAATGTTGTAATACCTTGGAGTACGGATTCTTTCCAATTTACATCAAAGCAACAGTGCCTTCCTACTAGAGGAATTCTAACTATCGGTGAATCCTTATATATTTTTGAACCTGATACGGCCTTTGCTACGCTTGATTTTGGAAGGGGTATATGGCCTTATAAGGTTATGTGGAACTGGGCTACTGCCTCTGTCATACAAAAGGGTAAAAGCATAGGCTTTAACTTAGGTGCAAAATGGACAGATGGAACTGGCTTGACAGAGAATTGCATTATTATTGACGGTAAAATATTAAAGCTGAGTGAGGATATAATATACGAATATGATCCTAAAGATATTATGAAGCCTTGGATCCTTAAGACAGCTCTTACAACTAAGATAGATCTGATATTCACTCCTTTTTATGAGAGAATCGCCAAATCAAATTTATTAATAATAAAATCTGAGGTACATCAGATGATTGGTTACTTTTCTGGAGTAATAAAAACAGATGCAGGAGAAGTTATTCCTATAAAGTCTATGCTAGGAACTGCTGAAGACCACTTTGCAAAATGGTGAAAATTATTGTTCAGTATAAGGAAGATTATTTATGATACTATTTAAGTGGGGATATTTCCGAATTCTCCAGTATATCTTTTTCTCGAAATAGGCTTGAAACAGCTTCATCGTAATCATATAATCTTTCTGATTTCTTAATTCTTTTTGCATATTTTGCATTATCAGAAAACACTGAAATCATATAAAACCATAATTCTTTCATTTTAAATAAAACATTTTTATCTCCAAAGAGTGTTTTTTTATAATCTTCATAGATTTTATCATGAAAGTCTTTAAGTAAATCTTTTTCCAATTTAATATGATTTGTAATATCATTGATCAGTCCGGGATTAGCTAATAATCCCCTACCAAACATTAAAGTAACTACACTTTGGAAATTAACGGAAAACTCCTTGTAATCTTTGATGGTAAAAATGTCACCATTATAGCAAACGGGATTTTTGCTTGAAATCAAGGCTTCCTTAAAAATTATCAGATTAGGCTTATTTTTATAAAAATCTTTTTGAATCCTTGGATGAATGATAAGCTCTTCCATAGGGTATTTATTAAAGATCTCGATTAAATCATAAAATTCTTCAGGTTGGTCTTTTCCTATTCTGGTTTTTATCGAGATTTTTGTGATGGATTGAGAAAATATTTCATATAAAAACGCATCAAGTTCATCTCTTTTTGAAAGAAATCCAGAACCTTTATTTTTTGAAACTACAGTCCTAGACGGACATCCCAAATTTAAATTGATCTCATTATATCCCAGCAGCTTTATTTTCTTTGAAATATTAATAAAATCCTTTGCATTATTGGTTAGTAATTGTGGAATCAAAACTAGCCCTTGGTTGTTTTCTGGTAAAATATCATTTAATTCTCGAGTTCTAAAAGTTTCGTTTTGATTTGCAACAATAAACGGTGAAAAGTACTTATCTATATTATTGAAAAAAGCATTATGGGCATTTCTATAAATGTACCCAGTCAAACCTTCCATAGGTGCGAAATAAAAATTCATATATCTGATACCCCCATCAGTTTTCATTGTACATGTTTTCAATGATGTCTCATGTGCTGAGTATGGTTATCTTTATTATTATATTATAATGTAATCACTTTTGGAGCATCACTGAAAGAGTATAATGTTGCTTTACCTTCTTCAATATAGAAAACCTCAAAAATAGGATTTTCTGGTGATTTATATATTTTCTCAAAACTTGGCATGACTTCAAAAGCTTTAACCTTCGCATCCATACTTGAATCAAACACTGCTTTACCTTGTAGTCTTATCCATTCACCACCCACTGACATAGTACATACTTCGAAATATGGATTTGAAACTAACTGTTTATATATATCCTTTACGTTGCTTGTGCAAAAATATATTTTACCTTGGTGTTCCATGGCAAATCCAAATGGACGTACTCTTGGTTTATCGCCCTCAACAGTTGCAATGTAAAAGACTTTAGCATCAGTAATAAATTTCAATATTTCGTTCATTTTTTTACCTCACCTTAATTATTTATTTCAATGTTTAATATTAGCAAATATGCCTCTCAACGTCAATATTTTATTAAACTGGAGTAAATACTTAAAGCAGCACTGCAAGTATTTGCTCGCAGAGGATTTTCTGGTGCTAAAATTAGTGATATTGCAACTGAGGCTAAACTAAGTCATGGATTGGTTTATCACTATTTCAAATCAAAGGATGACCTTTTTGTAGAACTTGTAAAGGAAGCTTTTATTGGCTCGAACGTGGCTATTATGATGACAGATAATTTACCAGGTAGTGCATACAATAAAATTAAAATTATGACAGAACTTATGCTTTCTACTTTTTCTAAAAGAAATGAGTCTTCCTATTTTTTTTATCTTATGCTTCAAGCTGCTACTTTAGATTCAGTACCTGTTGAAGTAAAGGAGCTTCTAAAGCAGGAATCAATTACTATTAATAAGCTTGCTACCTTAATAGCACAAGGGCAGCTAGAAGGGGAAATAACGGACGGGGATCCAGTTATGCTGTCTATACGGACGGGGATCCAGTTATGCTGTCTATAACCTTTTGGTCTTTTACTGAAGGTCTAGTTCTAATGAAGATACAAATGGGAGACTTATATATATTTCCTGATGGGGATCTAGTGTTAAGATTAATTAAAAAATAAGGGGTGTTTTCTATGAATAAAAAAAAGAAAATAATAATCATAGGTGATATTTACGCAAATTGAAGGAGATAATGGTAAAAAGCTTACGAGCTTCGGCGATGTAGAAAAACTTGAAAAAGAATTATTGCTAGTTTCACCCCTTGATGAAGTATTGATAAAAGAGCTAACAGACGCAATAAGATGCCTAAGTAAACTTAGTATGCCAATGGATAAACCACAAGATATGTATAATTTATTTGACTATGCGAAAGTTATTTTTAAAGCAGCTCCAATGATGAGTATTATGAAGAAATATAATAGTATCACTACTGGAGATTATGTAGCACAGTTTAAAGATCCATTTTTAAAAGAAGCCTTATCCAGCTTGCTTACTAACGAATATTCGGCATTTATTCTTATTATGATGTTAGACGCTTATAATAACAAAGATGCAAGCTGGTCTATTGGAGACTCATTAGAATTTGCTCAAGGGATTGAAAAACGTTATACAGCTTTGAAGGGACAAATTCATTATGATACTAAAGTTAAAAGTATTATTGTAGAAAATAACAAAGCCACCGGTATACGTCTTGTTGATGGTTCTGAATATTTTGCTGATTATGTAATTTCTACAGCTAATGGATATTCCACAATATTTAATATGTTAGAGGGCAAGTATATAAACGAGAAAATTACTAGCCTTTACAACAATACACCTACCGCTCCTACGTCAGTTCAAATATCCTTAGAAATAAATTGTGATCTATCACTCGATCCATATTTTATTCAATTGAAATTAGATAAACCTTTTAACGTTGGTGATGTTTCTTTGACACATTTTCCATATAAAAGTTTTTGTTATGATAAAACTATGACACCTTCTGGAAAATCTGTTGTTACCGCTATCCTTCCTACCAATTATGAATATTGGGAAAAACTATATTTAGATAAAGCTGCTTATAGAGCTGAAAAACAAAAAATTGGAGAGAAATACATTGAAGTTTTTGAAAAGAGATTCCCTTTTGCAAAAGGGAAAGTGGCAGTTGTTACAGGGAAATGGAGTATATTAAAAATATGCAAAGAAGAAGGAAAGAAATTTATAGCTTTAAAACCATGGATAAGATATAAATTCATTTAGTGTAAGGAATAAAGAAGAAACTGTAAATAGTTTCTTCTTTATGATTAAACTTTAAAACCTACCTTGCAGTAATGGTGTAATCTGCCCAGAATAGTACACACACAAAATATGAAGTGCTCTGGTGCAGGCCGTATAAAGCAGAAGCCTTTCCTCTTCGCAGCAGTAATTTCCATTTCCTGCGTTATAGATAAAAACAACATCAAATTCCAGACCTTTAGCAAGATACGTGGGTATTACAAGGGTGTCATTTATATATTCGTCATCATCCTTCACTATGGATTTAACTTTAACCTTATCTTTTAGGAAACTGTATACTTCATCTGCCTCCTTTATAGTCCTTGTTATTATCCCAATAGATTTGTAACCTTTCTCCTTATATGTTTTTATATCCTCAAGAATTCGTTCTTTTATAGTCTCTTCCTGTGGAAATCCAAGGACAATAGGTTTATCTCCACTTCTTTCTACATATTCATCAGTAATCTCCGCCTTAAGTAGCTTTCTTGAAAACTTGGTAATCTCCATTGTAGATCTGTAGCTTTTGGTTAAATTTATTAAGCAGGTATTATTTTGCGGAAATATATGTGAGATATTATTATAATCTCCTACATTCATGAATGGGTTTATAGATTGATTAAGATCACCCAGCATTGTTATACTAGCAGACTCAAAAAGCTTATAAAAAATTTCATATTGCAGCGTAGTATAGTCCTGAGCCTCATCTATAATCACATATTTTATCCCTAAGGTTTTTGGCATGTCTCCCAGCGCAATCTTTAAATATAGAAGGGGCGGCTGATCTTCATAATAAAGCTGCCCGACTTTCAAATTTTCTAAAGTATAACTTTTGATTTCATCTATTTCCTTCTCACTGTTTTCAGTATTTGAGCCTTTGGAAAAAAGCTCAAGCTTCTCAAATAACTTCTGATAAATATCCAGTAAATCATACTCTGTAATTCTATTGATTTCTTGGTATAAATATTTCATTTCATCCCTTACTGCAGCTGTACTCTTCTCTGTGATTTCAACTCTATCTATATAATAACCTAAATCCTGAAGGTCACTGACACCTTCTCTTATTAGTTCTCTTTCATAGGGCTTCAACAAGAATAAAATTCTTGCTCTTATCTTTTGAAGTCTCACTTTAAGAGGAAGATGTATATAATCTTTATAAAACAGCTCATTTATTTCCTTTGAGGAAATTATTAACTCACCTCTAAAAATTACATCGGTAAAAAATCTATCCACTTTTTCAATATAAGTTACATATTTCTTTAATATATCTATAAATTCAAGAGAAGATTTATATTTTATATTCCTGATTCTATCTTGATAAGTCGGTTTCTCTTTGGAAGTCAGAATAAATTCCATCATATCACAATAATCTTCCTTCTTAAGGTCACTGCCTAAGGCCTTATGCATATATTCCTTAAAAGTTGTCTGAAACATATTTTCCTCTCCAAGCTGGGGTAATACACTAGATATATAATCATTGAAGATTTGATTAGGAGAGAATATTATAATATTTTGAGGTGTTATTTTATCTCGGTGTTTATAAAGCAAGTAAGCTATTCTATGAAGAGCAATAGAGGTTTTTCCACTTCCAGCTGGTCCTTGAACAATCATGTTTTTGTACTCTTCATTGCGGATTACCCTATTCTGTTCTCTTTGAATAGTTGTCACTATAGCCTTCATACTGCCGTCCGTACTTCTACTCAAGATATCCTGAAGGATTTCATCATCTATCTTCAGATTGCTGTCAAACATATACTCAATTCTATCCTTGTTAATTTTATACTGTCTCTTTAGCATAAGCTTTCCACCAACAATTCCTTCAGGGCATTTATAGCTGGCTTCTCCAATTTCATAATCATAAAACATGCTTGAAACAGGTGCTCTCCAATCATATATGAGGAAATCATAATCATCATTTGTCAGATTTGAGATCCCTATATAATACTTCTTAGCGCCCTCATCACCATTTTCTAAAAAATCAATTCTCCCAAAGTAGGGTGACAAAATCATTCTTTCGTATTTGTTTTGGAGCTTTCCAGTTATTTCATGATTTCTCTTTTGTCTTTTCATCTCATCGATGTACCCTAAAAAGTCTACAATTTGTTCTTGTCCATTAGCTATAGAAAGAGATCCAACTTCCTGCCATAATTCCCTTTGAGTTTCTAGAGCATGCTTTTTAAACTTTTCTTTAAAGTCCTGCTTTTCGCTAAGCTGTATGCGAACTTCTTTAAGCACCTTTTCCAGCCATTCATTTTCTGAAATCCATTCAAAATCGTTAATATTCATGATATAACCCCGCCTTACAACCGATAAACCAATAAAATTATTTTTTCAAACTCTATTGACATCTCTCTTCTTGAAGTGTATAATTAATTTTGTATATGTTGCTCTTGTCTATGTATTGCAATAGCTTAATTTTAACACTTTTAATTTACTGTGTCAATAGTAAAGACACTTGCCCTTGGGTAAGTGTCTTTTTTGCTTAGTTTAATTATTTATAAGTGTTCCTAATTGTTTAATTCCTGTTTTATTTTATCTAATAAAGTAAATACCTTAACTGAACACTCGTCCATCATCTTAAGCCCTGCTTCAGCCGCTTTAACATCACCTTTTTCAAAAGCTATAACAGCTTCCTTTGCAACATTATGTAGCTCTATGTGAGGTTTCTCTAAATCCAAGAAAGTTTTGCTGCTCCTAAATTTATCATTATCTCCTCCATAATACCATGTACCAAGTCTACATTTTTTACACTCACCTACTACGTGAATATCCACTTTTTCATTGCCAAGAAGCATATTGTAAATTCTCCAACGCCATAGTAAATGATCCGTTTTGTAAATTTCTATCATGTCCATATCTGACATACACAATTTATTCTTAAGCATTTCTATCCTAATTGCATCGATTCTTTTGCTTAAGTCATATATGACTTTCCCCGTAGTTTGACAACTATTGTCTATAAAATCAGCTTGATTTGAAAGATCCACTATGCTTTCAGTAAAAGATTGAGTTACTGCTGTCTGCTCTTCAGTATTAGCTGCAACTTGAATAATTGTATCTGCAACCTTTTCCATTGAAGAATCAATCAAATTAATTGATTTTAAAGCATTATCAATAAGTTTCTTACCTGAGTCCAGCTGTTTCGATGTCTGACTAATCTTTGTAACTGATAAATCAATACCATTTTGCAGATCTAACACGTTCTTCTGTATGTCTAATACTGAGTTTCTTGTATGCTCAGCAAGTTTTCTTACCTCATCTGCTACCACAGCAAAACCTCTACCCTGTTCTCCAGCTCTTGCCGCTTCTATTGAAGCATTCAATGCAAGCAAATTTGTTTGGTCTGCAATCCCCTTTACAATATCAACTATACTATTTATTGTATGAGTCTTTTCTTTAACTTCTTGCATTTGACTATCTATACTAGAAATATCATCAAATGACTTTCGTATGAATTCAATAGATTCAGATATGTTTTTAACCCCGTTCTCCGTAATTTCCTTTGTAGAATTTGAGTTTTCTGACACCTTTTGTGACATTTGAGCAACATCCTCTATAGAGGCAGATAGCTCTTCACTAATGGCAGCCATAGAATGTAAAGTATCAGTTTGATTCTTAACACTTTTAATCATATCTCTAGATGAGTCCATTCTAGTTACCATTTGTACTACAGCATTGACATCAAGAATAGTTTTCTTTCTATCCTCACATAATTGGGCTATCATAGCATTCCACGTATTTACTACTTCACTACAAGCTAAATCATCAGAATTTAATTTTATTGCCTTGCCTTCTATAATACTAGTGAAAATCCTAACTAGTATATCCTTATGGACGTATTCCGACATTGGATTTATGCCTTCTCTTTTATTTGATCTTTTGAGTAACTTCTTAAGCATAACAATCCCCCCTATTTTCCATTTGTTAAATTATATAAATATTTTTCTACCTTATTAAAGTTTACACTAATTTGCAACAAAATCCTACATTATATTTGTGTTTTTTATTTAATTTTTTACGGTAAAATTTCTAATCTTTTGTAGCTTGCAGGACATTTACCAGTTACGCCTTTAAATACGCGGCTGAAATAAAAAGGATCCATATATCCCACGAGTTCCCCTATTTCTTTTACACTCAAATCTTTGTTATTAATCAAAAGATGTTTAGCTTTATTAACTCTAAGAGTAGTAAGATATTTCAATGGATTTTCTCCAATGTATTTTGTAAATATTTTGCTCAAGTAAGATGAATCAGGCAATTTCAATCATCACTACTTTAGGATTAACAATGTCTATGTTAGCTGGCTGTGGTACTCCAAAAACTGGAAGCACTGGTTCATCCTCAACAACAACGAAGAAGAATGTTACACTTTCTTACATGCTAAGCCAAGGTTGGATCCAAGTTGCTTTTCAGCATCTTGGTGCTAAATTTGAGGCTGAGAGTGGTATAAAAATTGACTACCAAGTTATCCCTGCAGATCAATATTTCAATGTTCTTATGACCAAGTTAAATGCAGGAGAAGCTCCAGATATTTTCGGATCACAAAGTGGTAAGTTTGATATCGTATCACAATTAAACATTGAAAAAAATGGTGTTGATTTAACTAATGAAGAATGGGTAAAAAGAATGGATCCTTTAGTAAAAGAGCAATTGACAACAAACAATAAAACATACGGATTAACGATTTTTGATAACTTACCTGTTTATCCAGTATTATATAGCAAAAAAATATTTGCAAGTTTGAATCTAACAGTCCCAAAGACATAGTTACAGTTCAGATGTGTTCATTATAAAATCTGTAATATTTGATTATACTAGTCGAAAAAATACTCCTATTAAATATTTGATTATTTTTGAGAAAACCTTTAAAATAAAAACAGATTAAACTAGCCCAAATCAACGGTTTAGCTTGCTTTTTGACTGATTTTATGGTATAATTTTATCATACAAATCAATCGGAAAGTGGTGTGTTTATGAGTTCTAATTATCAAAGGCAGTATCAAAAGGAATATGAAAATCTAGCTTCTGAAGTAGGGGATTTAAAAATGTTGATTAAAAATCTTACTTCCACTATTGGAACTCTTAATGACACTATTAATAAAATGAACATCACCATCGAAAAAAGAGATGAAGAAATTAAAAAACTTATCCTTGAAATTG